>JAUNSE010000075.1:7328-8139 GCA_030539415.1 Desulfovibrionaceae bacterium | reverse complement strand
TGGAGCGCTACGCCTTCTTCTCCTTCTGGGAGCGCTCCCCGCACTTTGTGGAAGCCACCTTTTCCGAGGCGAGGCAGCGCTTCGGCGACGACTGCCTGCCCCTGGAGGAAATCAACCGCTCCGTCCACGACAGCCTGGACGCGCGCAAGACGCTCGAGGTCATGGACTGCGTGCGCTGGCGCTTCTATCCGGCCACGCGTCTGGGCGACGGGAAAATCGTCTGGCTGCCTCTGGACTGGTTCAGAACGCTGAGCGAATTCAACGGCTCGAGCTGCGGCAACACGCAGGAGGAATCCCTGCTCCAGGGCATCTGCGAGCTCGTCGAGCGCCATGTCTGCGCCCTGGTGGACAGGGACTGCCTGATCACGCCCACCATCGACCCGGCCACCTGCAAGGATCCGGTGCTGAAGGATCTGATTGCCCGCTTCGAGGCCCAGGGTATCAAGCTCGTGCTGAAGGACTTCAGCTGCGGCATGCCCGTGCCCACGGTGGGCGCCATCGCCTGGGATCCGGCCACCTTCCCTAAAAGCAGCGAAATCGTCTTCACCGCCGGCACCGCCTCCTCGCCCACCAAGGCGGCCGTCCGCGCCGTGACCGAAGTGGCCCAGCTGGCCGGCGACTTCTGCACCAATGCCTGCTACGAGGCCTCCGGCCTCTCCAAATTCTCGACCCTCGAGGAATGCGCCTGGCTCATGGAGGGCGAGACCGTCTCCCTGGAAAGCCTCCCCTCCGTGCAGGCCGACGACATCCGCGACGAGGTCCGCGCCGTGGTCGAGGGGCTCGCTCCGCTCAATGTCTACGCGGTGGAGAC
>JAUNSE010000075.1:0-7318 GCA_030539415.1 Desulfovibrionaceae bacterium | reverse complement strand
CACTATCTCGTCATTCCCGGACTGGCCTTCAGGGAGCGGGACAGGAACGAGAGCGTGGGTTTGTTCACCGGCCGCGTGGTCAGCGAGAACCAGGATATCGACGAGGCCCGCCGGCATCTGGAAGTCATCGCCTCGGCATATCCCGTGGCCCACTTCCTGCCCTTCTTCGCCGGCATGCTGAGCATGCGCCAGGGCAAGTGGCGCGAGAGCGCGGAGCTCTTCGGCCAGAGCATCGACCGCCAGCCCGACAGTCTGGCCAAAGGCCTGGCCGCCTTCTACACCGGCTACAGCCTGGCCATGGCCGGGTGCTGGGATGCCGGCGAGCCCTACTTCGCCAGGGCCGTGGAACTGTGCCCGGGCATGAAGGAATACACCAACTTCCTGGGCGTCTCGCTCTTCAAGCAGGAAAAGTACGCCGAAGCGGCCGACGCCTTCAGGGCCTCGCTCGCCATAGACAAGGGCTCGGTCATGGATCTGGCCAATCTCGGCATGTGCGAGTGCCGAATGGGCATGAAGGAGGAGGCCAGGGAGCATCTTGAAAGCGCCCTGGAAATCGACCCCACCATCGAGTTCGCCAGAAAGGCGCTCGAGAGCCTGACGGACCAGCCCGTGAAATAGCGCGTACAGCCCGTCCGCAGACAGCAGAACACAGAGGAAAAGTCCGCGCAAGCCGCCGTCACGGCCTTGCGGACAAGAGGTGCAGGGGGTCCGGCCAGGCAGGCCGGGCCCCCTGCGGCGTTTCGTCCGAAGCTGAAATCTTGCGGAAAAGGCGGGATTGCCGTAGTGTACTGCGCGCATTTGACCGGAACCCTCTGCACTTCAGACCCTGCCAGGGCGCTCCGGTCCGGCAGGCTGCACCAGTCAGCCTGATAAACTCCGTCATCACAAAGTCCGTTGCCCGAAAATCTGTCCTGTTACAGGCGGTTTTTCAGGAGGTAAATCTTGCAGTTCAATTTTCCGGTTCGCGCGCTGCTCGCCCGCCTTGCAGTGATCCTGGGCGGTCTTCTTGTCATCTACATTCTGTGCGTGGGCGCCTTCAGCACGGTGGCCAAGCAGAGCTACAGGGCCCCGGAGACGGCGCCGGCCACCGATCAGGCCAGAGCGGCCTGCATGGCCGAGGCGCTGGTGCAGCCCCTCGAGGAGGAGCTCGACAGCCTGTTCGGCTGGCTCCCCAACGACCTCTTCCTGGTCCCCAGAATCATCGACAACAAGACCAGCTACCAGCGAGGCGTGGTCTACGCCACGCGGCAGGCCTCGGACGTGCTGGCCAAGGCCATCGCCCGCTACGGCGACCGCGACACCGTGCCGGCCCTGCTTGTCAGCGCCACATCCAGAGACTTCGCCTATGCCGAGAATGTCTGGGGCTGGTGGGCCATCTACAATTCCGAGAAGCGCTACCGCGACGGCATTGACAAGTGGCGCCAGTGGGCGTCTCTGGTCGATTCCGACAACAAGAAGCAGGCGCAGATCTACAATCTGACCACCAACAACGTAGTGGAAATCATCAACTGGGCCAACAGCCAGATGGAATTCACCCTGGGCGTGCTGAACGACGTGAAGGTCGGCCACTTCCAGAGCGACGATGTCATCTACTACGTCAAGGGCGTCTGCCGCGTGGTGGACAATGTCCTCGAGGGCCTTGTGCAGTGCGACTCCTCGCTTGTGGAGCGCGGCGGCAAGGAGAACGTGGAGGAGGTGCTCAGGCGCTTCCACATGATCTCCCAGTTCAATCCCGTCTATGTGGTGGCCGGCTCCTACGGCGTGGGCGACAGCTTCTGGCCCAACCACATCGCCGCCATGGCGAGGCATATCGACATCGTGAGCAACCGTCTCACCGACATCGCGAGAACGATGGAAAAGTAGGTGGCACCAGCCCCCTCCCGGCAATCCCTGGCATGATGACAGGAGACCGGGAGAGGCGGCTTCCGCCTTTTCGGCCCCCGCACCATTTCACATCTTGAGAGGCCGTGATGCCTGTCGGACAGACATCCGGCCTTTCGTCTTTCCCCCACGACAAGGAGAAAGCCTTCATGCACCGCTTTGCCTCGGTCCTGTGCCTGGTTCTGACCCCGGCGCTTCTTCTGACGGGCTGCACGCTCTTCAAGCCGGACATGACGCCCAATGTGGTCAACACGCCGGACTATGTCCGGCTTCTGCATCTGGTGCCGCAGGAAATGCAGCGCCAGAGGCTGGCCGACTCGAAGCTGGCCTATCTGGACGCCGGAAAGCCGTCGGGCCAGTTCGGACCGGCCATCTACCGCCAGGTCTCCCCGGACTTCATGTTCGGCGAGCAGGGCCACGACATCTATCTGGGCGAGACCTTCCACGCCACAGAGACGCCGCTCAGCAGGTACTATCCCGACAAGGACGGGCAGGGCTTCGCCATTGTCCATCTCTCCCAGCGCCTGGCCATGCGCATGCTGGCCCGGGTGGACTGGAATCATGACGGGAAATGGGACTGGCTGATGCGCTGCACGGTGGAGACCTTCAAGGGCAGCCGCGTGCGCCACTACTATGTGCTGGCCCCCGAGCCGGCGAATCCGCGGGAGATGGTGCACGGCACCATTCTGGCGGTGGTGGACGATCGCGGCTACGCCGCGCCCGTCGTTCAGGTGCGCGACACGAGGGACTACGGCAAGGCGGCCGAGGAAATGCCCCTGACCGAGGTGATCGACGGACTGCCCGGCGACCTCAGAATGACCGAGCCGCCTTCGAAGCAGGTCAGAACCGGCGGCGTGCAGGAACGCAGCCTCTAGAGACAAGGCCCTTCCGGACGGTCCCGAGCGGGCCGAAAGACCAAGGAGGACAGCATGCAGCGGAAATACCAGACCATTGCCGGCGCTATTGTGGCCGCGCTGATCCTGGGCGCCATCTTCTGGGCCTGGCAGGCCAGGGAGGAGAAGAATGTCTCCCGCGCGCCCGTGAAGGCCGGCCTCGAGGACGGGTTCAGAGACCTGCGCAGAGAGGTGCGCAAAAATTTCGAGCAGGCTGCCGAGATGCTCAACAGCCAGGCTGCCGAGCACGCGAACGAGCCCGCGCGGCTCGCGAAAGCGGAGGTGGGCGACGGCCCGTCCATGATCTATCACTACGCGCTGCGCAGGAGCGAGACGGCCGTGCCGGCCGAGGCCGATGCCAGGGCGGTGCTGCTGGAGCAGACCTGCGCCGTGCCGGAGATGCGCGACTACATGCAGTACGGCGTCTATTATGTCTTTGTCTACGCGGACGAGACGGAGGAGCTCTTCCGCGTCCGTGTGGACGAGGAAGCATGCAAAAGGCATGAGGAGGCTGCCGCCGCCTCCGGCGCACAGCAGCCGGCGGCAACAGAAGCGGGAACCGAAGCCGCCCCCGGCGGACAGCCGTCCCGGGAATGACGCCGCCATGACGCGGCAGACAGTGACAGCGCAAAGACAGTATGGAGAACAATATATGGAAGAGAAACTGATTCGCCTTGACATGGAAGCGCCGGAAGAGGCCTATGACGTTGTGACCGGCCTGCTCACGCTCATGGTCTCCACCGGCTGGGAGGAGCTGAGCCTCGAGAACGGCAACACGCTGTTCCGCGTGCACTGCGCCAACGCCGGCCTGATACAGGATGTGCGCCAGGCCGTGTCGGCCAGCGTGCCCGAAGTCAGCTGCAGCACGGACAGCATAGTGGCCCAGGACTGGCTCAACTCCTGGAAGGAATTCTTCACCCCCGTGCCCTGCGGAAAGCGCTTCGTGGTGCTGCCTCCCTGGCTGAAGGACACGGCCGCGCGGGACTATCCCGGCAGGCAGGCCATTGTCATCGAGCCCAAGAGCGCCTTCGGCACCGGCCATCACGTGACCACGGCCCTGTGCCTCGCGGCACTGTCGGACCTGCTGGACGAGGGGCGCATCAATGCCGGCCAGACCTTCCTGGACCTCGGCACCGGTTCCGGGGTGCTGGGCCTGGGCCTCTGCCTGTCCGGCCTTGCGGGCGAGGGCTGGGACATCGACCCGCTCTCCATGGACAACGCCCTGGAAAACCGTGTCGGCAACGGCCTTGAGGAGGCGCAGTTTCCCCTGGGACTGGGCAGCGTGGACAAGGTGGCCGGACGCCGGTTCGACGTGGTGGTGGCCAACATTCTGGCCAGGCCCCTCATCGAGATGGCCCCGGAGCTCGCCGCCTGCGTGAAGCCCGGCGGCGTGCTGGTGCTCTCTGGCATTCTGGGCATTCAGGCCGACGGTGTGGCCCAGGCCTACACGGCCTGCGGTCTCGGGCAGCCGGCCCGCGTCAACTCCGGCGAATGGGCCGCCCTGGTCTGGAAGTAGCGCCGAAACTGTTTCATCTGAATTTTCTTTATTGAGAATAATTATTGACAAGGGGCGATCTTTGTGGGATTGTCCCTTCTGTCCGCTTCCAGAGCCCTTCGGAGCATTCCGAAGGAGTGGGGAAGGACACATGATCGGCACACTGCCGACATCACAAAGACAGCATGGACTGCCATGCAGTCCTCATCCGCATATCTTCAAGCAAGCAATGCCGGGCGCGTCCCGGCAAGGAGCGTACTATGGCCTCTGTCACCTTCCAGGGCACCCCCCAGAACCTCGTCGGCGAACTTCCCGCTGTGGGCGCCGCCGCTCCCGAATTCATCCTTGTCGACAACGGCCTCGGCCACAAAACCCTCGCCGAATACGAGGGCAAGGTGCTGGTCCTGGTGACCGTTCCCTCCCTTGACACCCCCGTGTGCGACATGGAAGTGCGCCGCTTCAATCAGGAAGCCGCCGCCCTGTCCGACAAGGTCGCCATCGTCTGCGTGTCCCGCGACCTGCCCTTCGCCCAGGCCCGCTGGTGCGGCGCTGCCGGCGTGAAGGCCGTCGAGACCCTGTCCGACTACGTGGACGGCCACTTCGGCGTTGCCTACGGCGTGTACCTGGAGGACTGGAACCTGCTGGCCCGCTCCGTCTTCATCGTGAAGGACGGCAAGGTGGCCTATGTGCAGCTCGTGAACGAGATTGCCGATCAGCCCGACTTTGACGCCGTGCTGGCCGCCATCAAGGCCCTCGTCTAGCAGACGGGCAGACCGCGCAGCAACGTGCGGGCATTGAACAAATCAGGGGATGTCTTTCCAAAAGGAGAGGCATCCTTTTTGTTTTTCTTCCGGATTCAGCCCTCCTGACTGCGGAGAGCGGTGGGCGCTGCTTTTGCTGCGGAGCGTGCGGTGCTGTGTCCCAGGTGTCCGCGCGGAGACGTCCAGTTGCGGCCTGGTTTGTCATCACCGGAGAATGGGGGTATTTTCCCGTCTGCGGCAGAAGCCCGAAACGCAGGGCGCATGCCGGAGAAGGAGATACGCAATGCGCTTTGCCATGAAGACCATAGCCGTTGAAGAGGCCGTCGGCACCATACTGTGCCAGGACATCACCCGCATCGTGCCCGGCGAGTTCAAGGGGCCCGTGTTCCGCAAGGGACATGTGGTCACCGAGGAGGACATCCCGGTGCTGCTCGATGTGGGCAAGGAGCATCTCTATGTCTACGAGCCCCAGCCCGGCATGGTGCACGAGAACGACGCGGCCTGGCGCATCGTGCGCTGCGCGGTCGGCGGCAATCTGCACTGCTCGGATCCGAAGGAGGGCCGCATCAACATCACCGCCGAATGCGACGGCCTGTTCTGCGTGGACGAGGACCTGCTCTTCACGCTGAACTCCCTGGGCGAGATCACCATGGCCACGCAGCGCGGCAATATCCGCGTCAGAAAGGGCGAGAGCGTGGCCGCCACGCGCGTGACGCCGCTGGTCATCGAGGAGGCGGCACTGGCCGCCATGGAAGCGGCCGTGCAGCGCCCCATCCTGCAAGTTCTGCCCTTTGCCCAGCCCGCGATTGGCATTGTGACCACGGGCAGCGAGGTGGAGAAGGGCCGCATAAAGGACGGCTTCGGCCCCGTGCTGCGGGCGCGCTTCGAGGATCTGGGCTGCCCCGTGCACGGCCAGGCTTTCACCGGCGACGACGCCGAGCGCACGGCCGAAGCCATCAGGAAGTTTGCCGCCGAGGGCTGCGGCATGATCTGCGTCACCGGCGGCATGTCCGTGGACCCGGACGACAGGACACCCCTGGCCATCCGCCTCTCCGGCGCCGAAATCATCTGCTACGGCTCTCCGGTCTATCCCGGCGCCATGTTCATGCTGGCCTACCTTCAGGGGCCGCAGGGCCCGGTGCCCGTGCTGGGGCTGCCCGGCGGCGTCATGTTCAGCAGCAACAGCGTCTTCGACGTGGTCGTGCCGAGACTTCTGGCAGGCCAGCGCCTCGAGAAGGCGGACATCTGCCGCCTCGGCTGCGGCGGGCTTCTGAAGCAGTAGCAGACGGTGTGAAGCACCCGAGCGGTGCTCCGGAAAATTTGCCTGAGGCCGGCGTTGGGACTTGGAGCAGCGTCTTGACAGGGCCGGCGGATCCGGCATACAACCAACCCTTGGCGGGCCTATAGCTCAATTGGCAGAGCTTCCGGCTCATAACCGGCTGGTTCTAGGTTCAAGTCCTAGTGGGCCCACCAGATACATGAAAGCAAAAGCATCACGAAGCCGAAAGGCTGGTGATGCTTTTTTGTTGTCCTGATTTCAAGGGGAGCCGTTGCTGCGGCCCGGATGAATGCGAAATGAGACCCGGGGGGACTATTCGCCGCCGAATTCCCTGGCGAAGTCCTAGTCGTCCTCCAGGGCAGTCTGGCCTTTGCGCGCCTTTTTGAGCAGGGGCAGGGCCTCGTCCCTGGTGAGCACGCGGCCGCGGCAGCGGGGATTCTGCAGACGGTTTTCCGGACAGTAGCCCAGCTGCACACAGGAGGGGCCGGCGCCGGCAAAGAGGTCGGGAGCGGCCTTGCGGCAGAGCTTCAGCATCTTCAGGGCCAGGTCGCGAATTTCGGCCTGAGCGTTGCGGCAGCAGCGGATGGCGAACCAGTCCCTGAGCGCATGGGCGTTCATGCCGATGATGGCCTTGAACTCCGTGGCCTGAGGCTTGAGGTAGCGCAGGTCCTGCTCGGGCAGGCCGGCATCGAGGCCGGCGTCATACCACTGTCTGGAAAGCTCGGCGAGGTCGCGGCCGGAAAGAGTCGCCCTGTGCCCGTCGGGCAGAGTGACTTCGGCGGCGAAGTCGGCCACGGTCTGCGGATAAACCACGGAGAAGACGCGCTTGCCGCCCAGCTCGGCGCGGCCGGACTTGATAAGGTAGGAGGCCAGGCGCTTGCGCACGAGCTGTGTCTCGGTGACGCGGCTGTAGCCTTCCACGCCGAAGAGGAAGAAGTCGAACTCCAGGGCGGCGCCGTGGCCGCTGTTGAGGATGTTCTGCACGATCTGCCTGGAGTAGGGCGAGGCC
>JAUNSE010000074.1 GCA_030539415.1 Desulfovibrionaceae bacterium | reverse complement strand
AAAGGGAAGGACGAGTTTGTATCGTCCCTGGCTGTCAAGCTGCGCTGTGGCCGCCGATCCTTCGCCATCAACCTTGGCCGAGAAGCTGCCCGCCAGTCTCGGCCAGGGCGTGGTGCGCCTGGCCCGGTACTGCGTGGAGGCCGGGATGCAGGAGAAGGAGCTGCGGTAGAAGAGCTTGTCCGCGTCCGTCAGGGAGGCCGATCTGCCGGTGCTTGCCAGGGCGCGCGCGACAAGGCGCGCCTGGCTGCCCTCGTGGGTCACTTCCGTGGTCAGGTACTGCTGATTCCAGGCGCTGCGGAAATGCCTGCGCAGCGTGAAGGTGTGACCGGGTCGCAGGGCGGGGTTGTGGGAGAGGCCGCTGAAGACGCTGGCTTCGGCCAGCAGGGATTCCGCCTCCACTCTGGCCAGCGCCTCGCCTTCCGACGTCGTGGCGTAGGAGTCGCCGTATCTGTAGAAGGTGCCGCGGCCCTTGTCGGAGACCTTGACCGTGCAGGTGAGATCCAGGTCGGGCTTCTGCGGATTGTAGGTCTTGAAGCAGACCTCCTTGGGCAGGGGCGGGCAGGTCTGGCGGAAGTCGGTGACGACCAGTCCCGGATTTTCCGGATTGAGACCGCTGGGCTCGGCAAAGTCGCACGTCTCGTTTCCCGGCAGGGGGGTGTGGGTCATGGATGCGTCGGACAGCATGCAGCACGGACCGGAGTCGGTCTGCTCGAACCAGTAGTAGATGCCCAGCCTCTCAAGCCAGCGACTGAGGAATGCAAAGTCGGATTCGTCGTACTGGCAGATGAATTCGCGCTTGCTGTAGGACTTCTGGCACTTCCACTTGTAGTCGGACGCGTGCAGATCCGCCTCGCTCAGGATCTGGGTGCAGGCTTCTATCGGGGACTTCTCCACAAAGACGCGGTTCGACTTGACCAGTGTCAGCCACCACAGCTTGTGCTGCAGGCGGACCTGATAGATGTACCGGTCGCCCATGCGGTGCATCACCTCGAAGGACGACAGGATGCCCGTGTATTCGAGGCCGCCGGCGGGCGCGAAGGGCGGCATGATCTTCAGATGGGCCGTGCTCTGGAGAATGTCGGCAGGGTCAAGGTCCGCCTTGTCGGAGACAAGCAGGACATCAAAGGCATAGAGGCGGGACAGGCCCTCGGTGCCGGAAAAGCGCACCACATCGAAGGTGTCGTCCGCCTGGCCGTCCACCCTGAAGGTGAAGACCGGCTGGCTGAGATCGCTCATGTCTCAACTCTCCTAGTTGGCGGCCGTGCCGCCCGCTGCCGGGGCGCTGCCGTCGGGCTGGTCGCCCGGCACTCTGCGCAGGACGCCCTCGGCCTCGAGCTTGGCAGCGACCTGGCTCATCATCTGGAACATCTGCAGAAAGGCGGGCAGGGAAAGCACCAGGCGCTCGCCGAAGACGTAGCTCGGCTGCTCTCCGGGCTGGGCGGCATTGCCGGGCTGCTTGTCGTACAGATCAATGTGGACAACGCCGTTTTCTACCTTGATGTTGCCGGGCATGTCGTGGAAGGAGATGGAATTGCTCATGGCTGTTTCCCTTTCTAGCGTGTTTGTTGCGCAGGAGCCTCCGCCGCGGGAGCGGGCCTGCTGGTTGTCTGATCAGCCGGAATGCTGATGGTTATTCCCCGATCGGTCAGTCTGACCTCGGGTTCCGTGCCCTGACTGTGCCTGGGATCGCGGTAGTAGAATCTGAATTTGGCCCTCTTGCCGTTGTTCAGGATGAGCACGCTGCGGAAGGCGGGGTGGGGGATGTCCAGTTCGGCGTTGCCCTTCACCTTCCAGCTGCCCGGCACGTTGACGGCCCAGGCTGCGGGAGAGGCCTGCCACTGCAGTGTCGGGGGGCCCGACGGCACCACGCCGAGGTCGAAGCTGGCCGAGAGTCCCTGCTGCGTGGTCTCGAAGCGCGGGTTGGTGATTTCGGGACGCATGCTCCGCACCGGCACCGGCGTTGCCTCCTGCACCTGGGGGGCGGCCGGCTCGGGCTTTGCGGCGGGCACGGCCGTGCGGGCCGGCACGACATCCCTGACCGGAATTGACCTGGCGCTGAGCCAGAACCAGTTGTCATGCATGCTGCCGGCAAAGACCAGGGCGGCGCAGACAAGCCAGATGCTCAGATAGACGAGCGGAATTACCGAGACTGCGGGACCGGGTCGTTTCACTGGAGCCTCCCTCCCTTGGCGCGGTCGGCCTTGCCCGCCGAGGCGGCCTGGGGCCTGGGCTTGGGCAGTTCAAGACTGGGCATGTCGGGAAGCCGCATGCCGGTGAGCGGAGCGCTGATGCCCATGGTGGTGGCCCGTCTGGCCGAGCAGTAGGCCGCTTCGGACGGGAGCGGGAGTCCCGCCTCCTTCTGGGCCATCAGCGCCTCGTCGGCTCCGCGCAGCGCGTAGCGCACGCGGATCTCGGTGACGTCCATCTCCCTGAGCAGGTCCTCCTGACCCGGGAAGTCCTCGGGTGTCAGCAGCACCTCGCCGCCGGAGAAATCTCTCAGGAAGGTCTGGAAGGCCCATTCGTCCTCCCAGGTGGTGGTCACGGTCTGGGTTCCGAAGGAGAGCTCGAGGCTCACCCTGCCGCAGACGGCCGGCTCCCAGGTGAAGTTGGCGCTCACCTCGTAATTGTAGTTGTCCAGAGTCTGCGTGTTGTCCCCGCATTCCAGGCGGAGACGGGCGCGGTGCGGCTTCTGGGCCATGTCGTTCACATTGACCGGCTGGGCCGTGATGCCCACCACGTACTTCTCCTTCGCCCTGTGCGAGGCGTCTATGCCCTGGTCAAGGAAGGAAAGCAGCTCCCCGGAAAGCGGATAACGCATGCCGAGCCAGGAGGTCGGCATCCATCCGTCCCTCGTGGGCCTGATGAAGGGCTGGCAGACGCCCTGGACAAACTTGTTGACCGGACTCTGCTCGTCCAGAATGGTCTCCCACTGCGCCCCGTAGGCGGGCGAATTGACAACGTCCAGCACGGTGGCGTTCCACAGGGCGTTGAGCTCGCAGGCCGAGCGGGAGACGGCCATGACCGTGTACCAGGCGATGGGGCCCTTGACGAGGTCCCAGAACTGCCTGTTGGCGAGCATGTTGGCGTCCGTCAGGCCCTGCAGCTGGTTGGCCGTCTGCAGCGCCTGGCCCACGGCGGTCTGGGCCGCGTCCTGGCCGCCCCGGTAGCCGGTGGCGATCATGAGCAGCGCCTCGCTGTCCGTGTCCGTGGCCTTGCCGAGCTGCACAAGATTGTTCAGGTAGTCGCCGAACATCTTGGCCGCCTCGTCGCGCACGGCGATGTGCTCGGCCCGCTCCCTGCTGATTTTGGCCGTGAGCTCGTCCTTCTTCTCGCTGATGGCGGTCTGGAGCGTGCCCGGCTGCTGCACCTGCTCGTGCCTGCCCATCAGTTCGACAAAGAGGGCGGGCATGCTGTCCATGGGAGTGGGCGTGCCCTGGTCGGCAACCAGCGCGAAGACATCGCTCATCCTGCGCACGAGATTGAAATAGGGATTGTCGGGAGAGGCCATGCTGACGCCGAGCCTGTGCCAGGATTCGGGATGCACGTTGTCCTGCAGGGCCTGGGCGAAGCCGCCGGCAAAGGTCCACCACGCGGTGCGCAGGGCGTCGGCGTAGCGGCTGCGGTACTCCTTCTCGAGCTGCGCGAAGCGGGGCTTGTCCTGCGAGGCGTTGCCGAGAGCGGACAGCATCCCTTCCATGCGCCTGAAGCCCTCGGCCGTGTAGGCCGGAGGCACGGAGGGCGAGGGGGCCCCCGCAGGCCAGAAATCGGTCAGGCGGACGGAGGAGATGCCGGGCCTTGTGTTGAGCCAGGTGGTGAGCCAGCCCAGGTCCCGGCCCAGCATGTTCATGTAGCCCTCGATGCTGGCGCTCTGATGCGAGATGAGCGTGTCGCGGACCAGGGGATCCTCCCAGCGGACGTAGGCCGTGAAGCTGTTGTTGAGGTCCGTGCTGCTGGCCGGAAGAATGTGCTCGAGCCCCCGGCCCGTGTTGAGGCTGTCCATGGAGTCGGTGACCGTGGGGAAGGCCGCTTTGTCCCTGGCGCTGACCAGGGCGCGGTACACCCAGGACTGGTAGTCGCACAGGGTGATCAGCACCTGCTGGGCCTGATCCGGAGGCAGCTGGTGCAGCGTCCGGGCCACGAGTTCGGTGTTCACGTTCACGAGATCCGGGCGCATCCATTCGGTGTAGTGCTGGCGGAGCCTGCCCAGCATTTCCTCGGACTGGCTCTTGCCGGGAACAAGCCAGCGGTGATGCTCGACCGTCTTCTCGAAGCCGGAGATGGTGTCGGCCGCGAGACTCAGGCTTCTGACCCTGCTGTTGAGATTGCCGTCCAAGGCCACGGCCGAGGGAATGTGCTGCTGCGCCCCCTTGAGCTCGGTCATGCGCGTGATGAAGGAGACGGAGAAGTAGCCGCACAGAATCATCAGGAAGCACAGCCAGGCCATGTAGGGAACATGGCGCCTGAAGCTCAGGCGGGTGAGCCAGCGGTCGCTGATGAAGCCGAGCCAGCGCTCGCGCGGCAGAATGGAGGAGAAGAAATCGCTGAGGAAGATGGCGTTGCTCGTGCCCGGGAGGTTCCAGGAGCAGTCGCGGAAGGTCTCCAGTCCGGTCAGCAGGCGGGAATGGACCGAACCCTCCTGACGGCCGCTGCCGAAGAAGATGCCGCGCAGCGTCGGCGTGTCGCCGTAGGCGCTCGGCGAGAAGACCGCTCTGGCAAAGGCCCGGATGCCCGGATAAAGACGCGTCATCTCCTCGGGGAGCAGGGCCGCGTGGGAACTGGCCGAGCGCGACTCCACGGCGAAGAGCATGGTCAGGTCATGCAGGCGCTGATGCACGTGCGCGAGCGCCTGCTCGAGGAAGGACATGTTGTCGCCGGCGCCCTTTCTGGCACTGTTCTCCCTGTGCAGGAGCCCCAGGGCCTGACGGCATTCCTCGGGGCTCATGAGCGAGGCCAGATCGGTCAGGCCCATGACGCGGTCCATCTTGGTGACCAGCACGTACACGGGGAAGCTCGCGCCCATGGCGCGGGAAAGCGTGTTGATGCGCTGGCGCAGGCAGCGTCCGTAGTCGGAGACAGCCGTCTCCCCGCGTTCGAGCTGCTCGGTGGACAGCGTGAGAATGAGGCCGTTCAGCGGCTCCTTGCGCCTGTGGGCTGCCAGAAGGCGGACGAACTCCTCCCATTCGCGGGTGTCGCTCGCCTCGTTGACGGGCACGGCATAGCGTCCGGCCGTATCCAGCACCACGGCCTTCTCGAAGAACCACCAGTCGCAGTTGCGGGTGGAGGTGATCTTCGGCATGGAATCGGCGGAGGTGCCGCCGGAGGCCAGCCTGGCGTGGGAGATGGCGGTGGACTTGCCCGAGCCGGATTCGCCCAGCACCATGAACCAGGGCAGGGAGTAGATGGCGTTGCCGCCGCGGGCCAGCGAGGAGTGCCGCAGTGTGTCCACGCCGCGGCGCCAGCGGTCCTTCAGCTCGGCCAGGCGCAGATCCTCGTCCTCGGCGGCGAGACGGGGGCGGTCATGCTCCACCATCTTGCGGATGAAGCGCTCCTCGCGGTGGCGGTAGTAGAGATGGCGTCCCACGAGGCAGAGTATGATGAAGGCCAGCAGCCCCAGACCCAGAGCGCCCACATCCCACCAGGCCCACTGCATGTAGGTGTGCAGAGCCCAGCCGCCGACGCCGAAAAGGGCCAGCACCAGGACAAGCAGCAGAATGCGCAGTATGAAGCCAAGAAACTTGTTCATTGAGTCTCCGGGGGCAGAGCTGAGGAAAAAACGGGAGTGACGTCGGAAAGGCCTGTGCGGAGCTCAGCGCGTCCGCCGGCCGTTCAGCACGTCAGAGCAGTCCGTTTTCGATGGCGGCCAGCCAGTGGTTGACGTAGGTGGAGAACACGTGGTCGTAGGCCGCGTAAATCAGCAGCGTGACGGCGGCGGGAACGAGCAGAAGGGGCAGGCGGACTGCCCACGGCGTGCCGCGGCGCACGACATCGCGCTCGGGCATGTAGTAGGATTCCGGCGTGAACTGCCTCTGCCCGGGATACACCCGGCTGCCGGCCGCCTTCTCGAGGCTGGACAGGGCCAGGGTGAACAGCGCCTCGCGTTCGGAGGCATCGTAATAGCGTCCCTTGAAGCCCATGCTCATGCAGGCTCCGTAGAGGCCGAGAGCATCCTCCTGCCAGGAATCCTGGCAGCCCTTTCCGCTCTGTCCGTCCTTGCGGCCGCGGGCGGCTGCGGCACTGCCGGCTCGTCCGCCCGCATGGCCCGCGAGATCCAGCGATGTGCCGAGCGGCAGGCCGGAGGGCTTGGTCCGCGCATCCGTGCCGCGCCCGGCGCTCCCGATGTCCGCGGCACCTGCGCCCCGGGCGGGCTCCTTCAGCATCAGGGTCAGATCCACGGCCGCGGAGGAAGCGGGGATTCCCGCCGCCCCGCCGGTCTCCCCGGCGGCAAAATCCGGGGCGGCGCCGGCGAACGCCGCGGGGCCGCTCTCCGCGCCAAGCAGGGCGCGGACATAGTCATAGAATTCGATGCCCGCGTTGACAGTGCCGAAGCGGGTGCGCTGCAGCGTTTCCCTGGCCCATCTGCCCCTGGACTGCCAGCTGCTTGTGAGCAGGGCCTCGTCCACGAAGGCGCAGACGGCGAAGAGCGCCTCGCGGCGGCCTTCGGCCGGGATGTCGGCGCACTGCGCCTCGGCCTCGAGAAGAAGCCTCTCCACATCGCCGCGAACCGTTTCAAAGGGGCGATCCGCAAGGGATGGCGTGTCCCTGAACAGTGCCGCGAAAACAACGGGCGGCATATAGGCTTGGAAAAGCTTCATCAGGCCTCCAGGACAATGAAGTAGGCCTCGAGATCATCGGGCATGCCCTCCCAGGAGAGGGAGATGCCGCCCTGCATGCGCACCTTGCCCCAGAGCGGGGAGTCCGTGTGCAGATGCAGGTAGATGGTGCCGTTTCTGCGCGGCAGGCCCATGGGCGGCTGATCGTCCAGGGTGCAGGGCAGGCCGGGCAGGGCGCGGGCGATGATGGTGCCGATCTCTCCGGACGGCGAGAATTTCGCCATGGCCACGCTGGCCGCGTTCTCCCTGAGATTGAGCTGTTCGGAGCGCAGGCTGATCCAGTAGTCGTTCCTGCCCGAGGGATTGTCGAAAATATGCGGAGCCAGGCGCACCTGCTGGAAGTCCGGGCCCTGCTCGAAGCGGATCATGTAGCGCGGGCCGGTGGACAGGGCGTCCAGAAGCAGGATGATGGCGCTGACCAGGCTGCGGTAGGAGGGAGCCGGATCGTCGTGCCGGTAGGGCTCGAGATGGCTCCGCCCGCCGGCGTCCTCGCCCAGCGGGTTGAGATGGGTGGAGAAGACGGAGAGCTCGGCCAGAAGCTCGCGCAGCAGCAGATAGCCTTCCCAGGGGGCGGCCACGGGCATGTCGGCCATGAGCTGCAGGCGCGGGGCGAAGCGGGCGAGCGAGCGCAGGATGAGGAAGACCGTGGTCATCTCGCCCATGTTGCCCCTGCGGGCAAGGCCCTTGTAGCTGTCCATCTCGCGGGTCTTGACCAGCACCCGGTCGCGCGCCTCGCGCAGGCACCCCATCAGCACCGGCGAGTTCTCGAGGCGCAGGCAGGGGGCGGCATAGGTCTCGTCCACAATCAGGCCGGTGGCCGCGCGCTTGAGTCTGGCCACGCGCAGAAGGCTCATGTCCCTGGCGTCCTCGAGCTCAGTGCCGAAGACAATCTGCAGCACATAGCGCAGATGGCGCACCGTCGCGGCCGGGCCTTCCTGATAGACGTCGGCGACCTCGGGCTGGCCGGTCAGCATGGAGAGCCTGGTTGCGGCTCCGGCCAGCTCGCCGGCGTCCTGGGCCACAGTGACATTGGCCTCGCCCTCCTTCAGGGCGGCGAGCCCGTGCCACACGTCCAGCGTCTCGCCGGCCTTGAGGCTTTCGGGCGCGAGGCGTCCGGCGCAGACGGCATTGCCCGGGCAGGACATCTCGATGCCCGAGCCCGGGAAAATCACGCTGAGCGAGGCCGGCTGCACCGTGCCGGCGGCGAGCGAGCCGCTGTCCCATTCAAGTGCGTTCACGCCCCAGAACCAGGGACGGCCGGCTTCGGCCAGGCCGGCCAGCAGGGCCTCGGTGCGCAGGTCGGTGCGCTGGAAATG
>JAUNSE010000073.1 GCA_030539415.1 Desulfovibrionaceae bacterium | reverse complement strand
GCAAAATTTGTGTGATCGCGAGTCTATCCAACTCGTGTCCACACGCTCTAGGCGGGAAGGCCCGCAAGGGCGCGCGCAAAAGACAGCGGAGGGCCGCGCCGGAACTGTTCCGGCGCGGCCCTCGAAATCTGTGCGGAGGCCGGCGCGGCTATTTGCCCATGGAGGCCAGGAATTCCCTGTTGCTCCTTGTGCCGCGCATCTTCTCCTGCAGAAATTCAAGACTCTCGGACGGCTGCATGGGCGAGAGAATCTTGCGCAGTATCCAGGTGCGCTTGAGCACGTCCTCGGACAGCATCAGCTCCTCGCGGCGCGTGCCGGAGCGGTTGATGTCGATGGCCGGGAAGATGCGGCGCTCGGCCAGATGGCGGTCCAGATATATCTCCATGTTGCCCGTGCCCTTGAACTCCTCGAAGATGACCTCGTCCATGCGCGAGCCGGTGTCGATGAGGGCCGTGGCCAGAATGGTGAGGCTGCCTCCCTCCTCCATGTTGCGGGCCGCGCCGAAAAAGCGCTTGGGCCGCTGCAGGGCCGTGGCATCGAGACCGCCGGTGAGCACGCGGCCGGAGGCCGGGGTGACAGTGTTGTAGGCCCGGCCCACGCGGGTTATGGAGTCGAGCAGGATGACCACGTCCTTCTTGCGCTCGACCAGGCGCTTGGCCTTTTCCAGGACCATCTCGCAGACCTGGACGTGCCGCTGCGGGGGCTCGTCGAAGGTGGAGCTCACCACCTCGGCGCCGTTCACGCCGCGCTCCATGTCCGTCACCTCCTCGGGGCGCTCGTCGATGAGCAGCACGATGAGGTAGCAGTCCGGATTGTTGGTTGTGATGGCGTTGGCCAGAGACTGCAGGAGCACCGTCTTGCCGGCTCTGGGCGGCGCCACGATGAGGCCGCGCTGGCCGCAGCCGATGGGCGCGAGCAGGTCGATGATGCGGTTGGCCAGATTGCCGGCGCCGTTCTCCATGACGAGCTGGCGGTTCGGATAGACCGGCGTCAGGTTGTCGAAAAGAACCAGATTTCTGGCCTTCTCCGGCTCCTGAAAGCCGATGGACACCACGCGCAGCAGGGCGAAGTAGCGCTCGCCCTCCTTGGGCGGGCGGATCTGCCCAGACACGACGTCACCCTTGCGCAGCGAGAACTTGCGTATCTGCGAGGGCGAGACATAGATGTCGTCGGGCCCGGGCATGTACGAGCACAGGGGCGAGCGCAGAAAGCCGAAGCCGTCGGGCAGGATTTCCAGCACGCCGTCGCCGAAGATGGCGCCGTCACGGGCTCCGTAGGCCTGCAGAATGGAGAAGATCAGCTCCTGCTTGCGCAGGGCGCTCGGATTTTCCGCTCCGCAGCTTGCGGCAAGCTGCATGAGCTCGCCCATGGGAAGTGTCTTGAGAGTGGTGAGATTTATCGAGCCGTCCGCTCGTGCGTCGGGCTGGCAGGGAGCTTTTCTGGGCATGGGGGAGTCCGAAGAATGTCTGGAATGGGAGGAGCAGGAAGGAATCCGGACGGCTGAACGCCGTCAGAACGGGCAGGGCAGGCTGGAACAGAAAGAAGGAGATGCAGCCCCGGGACGGGACCGCGGAAAGAGAGGGCGGGTCGCTGACCCGCATGCATGGGAAATAAGTAACGCAGGCCGGCGATGTTGGCAAGACACCCGAAGCGGGCAGCGAGCGGCACAGCAGTACGCCGGAGCGCGGGACTGCGCCCCGGTCGGGACGGGCGCGGCAGGAAGCTGCCGGCGGGGGAAAACGCGGAAAGCACGGCTCAGACCCTGCCGGCCGGGAAATGGACGGTCCGCCGCGAACGGCGGGCAAGCCGGAAATTTTCTATGAGCGGCTGCCGCGGCCGGACTTGGGCCTGGCCTCGTCTGCGGGCGCGGGTGCTGGCGCGTAAATCCTCAGAAGGGTGTCGCGGATGTCTTCGGTCGTGGTGCCCAGCACCTCGGAGATTTCTCCGGCCACGAGCGACATGGCCTGCTCCTGCAGGCGGCGCTCGCCGTAGGACAGCTCCTTGTCCCTGCCCAGCACCAAAAGCTCGCGCAGCACGTCGGCCACAACGCCAAGGTCCGGACTCTTCATCTTGTCGGAGTACTTGCGGAAGCGCCGGTTCCAGTTCTGCCCGACAGTGACAGCGGCCTGCTGATTGTTCTTCAGGCTGTCAAGAATGTCGGCAGCCGTCTGCTTGTCCACAAGCTGGCGCAGCCCCACGCTGCCGGCATTTTTCACCGGCACCATGAGAGTGATGTTGTTGCTCTGGATGCCGACAATGTAAATATCGCACGATGCCCCGCCGATCGTTTTCGTATCGATGCGATTGATTTTCCCGACGCCCTGCGCGGGATAAACAACTAGATCATCCACCTTGTACATGGGGTCTCCTTACGGCAGCGCGGGCTGCCGTGCAAAAGCGCATAAAGCGGCGGGGGCCGGAGATGGCGCCGTGCGGCGCTCGGACCCTTGATCGCGGCGGAGAAGGCAGAATGCAGATCGACCGGCTCTATGCGAAAAACCTACGCAACTCCTTTTTCAAGAGGATAGGGGGCGCACATTAGGCGCATGTGCGCACAGGCTTCTCCGCAGTCCGCAAGTCGCGGAGAAGACGGAACATCAAAACAGCAGCGCGGGAAAGAATGGTGCACGAACCCTTTTCATGAAGGAGGTCATCCCTCTGTCTGCCCGAATGCCCTCCCGGCCGGAAAATGGCAATGGTGGCCGATTTGCGTCATACGGGCCTATTCCCAGCGATGGTGGAACGAAAGGGTATGCAGGTGTCGCTATTGTCAACATACAGTAAGCCGGATTGAAAGTCCAGTACACTTGAAGAAACGAGATGGTCCGCAGGCCTCTTCCGGCATACAAGACTTTGAATATAGTTATGAAAAAGAATTTTACCTGCAGGTCACGCAACAGAAAGAATGCCCCTGCGCGACAAAGTCCTCATAGTAGAAAATATTCAGTCCATATGCATGATTTTTACATGCATCATGTATGCAATTGTCTTCCTCGACAGGCGCTCTGGCATGACATTTCCGTCTGTCTGGTGCGTCCTGCCTGTCGCATGGGTGCTAAAAGGCGGAAACGGGCGCAAATGCAACAGGCAAAAGAAAAGGTCCCGCCTTTTCAAAGAAGAGGCGGGACCCGGAACGGAAAAAGGAACAGCGCGTGGACGGAAGCCCGGATCAGGGCCGGCCGCCCTCGTCCTCGTGCAGGGCCGCGATGCGGCGGCTGGCCTTGTTGGCCTCGGTGACGGCGCTCTCCAGCCCCTTGCGCGCGAAGGCGGACAGGACGTCCACGCAGGCCTCGATGGCGTCCGCGCACATGGAGGCCTGAGGCTCGGGCATGCGGTTGAGCACCCAGCCTGTCACCTCGCCGCGGTCCTTCGGATGGCCGATGCCTATGCGCAGGCGGTAGAAGTCCGGCGTGCCCAGCTGCTGGGTGATGGACTTCAGCCCGTTGTGGCCGGCATTGCCGCCGCCGAACTTGAAGCGCAGGCTGCCCGGAGGGAGGTCCAGCTCGTCGTGCACGACAACCAGGTCCTTCGCGGCGAGCTTGTGCCAGGCAAGAACCGGCTGCACGGCCTCGCCGGACAAATTCATGAAGGTCAGGGGCTTGACGAAGAGCCAGGTGCCGCCAAGCTGCTTCAGGCTGACGCGGTAGAGCTCGCAGTTGAAGCGCCGGCCGTTCTGCTCGCTCACCTCGCCGTCGAGATGGGCGATGTCCAGCAGTCTGTCGACAAGCATGAAGCCGGCATTGTGACGCGTGCCGGCGTATTTGGGTCCCGGATTGCCGAGACCGGCAAGGACGCCTCTGTATTCCATGGCAGTTTCCTGTTTGGCTGACGGGCGCAAAAACGGCATCTTCCCGGAGGAAGATGCCGTTTGGTGACTTTTCTGATTTGCGGGCTCTGCCTACTTGGCGGGAGCGGCGGCCTGGGCGGCGGCGGAGGCGGCAGCGGACTGGGCCTCGGCGGCAGCTTCCAGAGCGTCGAATTCGGCCACTTCCTTGGTGTTGGACAGGACGGCCACCACGGCGTAGGCCTCGTCGTACACGGCGCGGGCGCCTTCGGGCAGGGCGACCTTGTCAACGGTCAGGTGCTGGTTCACGCCCATGTCGGTCACGTCGATGATGATCTTGTGCGGCATGGCGAGGGGCTTGGCAGCCACAGTGATGGTCTCGCGGTAGGTTTCCAGGAAGCCGCCGAGCTTCACGCCCCTGGCGGTGCCCACGAACTCGACCGGCACGTCGACCTTCACTTCCTGGTCCAGATCGACGCCGTAGTAGTCGATGTGGACGAAGCGCTTCTTGTAGGGGTGCTTCTGCACGCCCCAGAAGAAGACGGGGTAGGTTTCCTTCTTGCCGTTGTCGTCAATCTCCAGATTGAAGACGGTGGTGGTGCCGATCTCGAAGTACAGCTGCTCAAGCGGCAGAGAGGGCACGCCGACAAGTATATTCTCGCCCTTCTTGTTGTAGAAAACACCAGGAACGAGGCCCTGGGCACGCAGACGATGAGAAGCGCCTTTGCCGGCGCCTTCACGCTTCTGGGCGCAGAGTGTCTTTTCGATATTCATTGGTAACGTCTCCTTGCGCGCATCAACTGCGCGGAAATGCGTAATTTGGCTGACCTGTACCGAAGGGAACCCGGTCGGGTACCGGCTCTAGTTGAAGAGCACGCTCACGGAGGAGCCGGTATGGATGTTGGAAATGGCCTTGCCCAGCAGGGAGCCCACACCCACCACGCGCAGCTTGGGGCAGCGGGCCAGTTTTTCGCCCAGCGGGATGGTGTCGGTCACGAAGATTTCGCTCATGGCCTCGGTCGCGTTGATGCGGTCGATGGCGGGCCCGGAGAGGACGGGATGCGTGGCGCAGGCCATAATCTTGACGGCGCCATTCTCGAGCAGCACGGTGGCGGCGGCGCACAGGGTTCCGGCGGTGTCAATCATATCGTCCACGATGATGGCGGTCTTGCCTTTCACATCACCGATGACATGCATGGCGTGGGCCTGATTCGGCTTGTCGCGGCGCTTGTCCACGATGGCCAGGGGAGCGCCGAGGCGCTTGGCGTAGGAGCGGGCGCGCTCCACGCCGCCGGCGTCGGGGGACACGATGACCGGGTCGCCCTCGATGTCCGGGCGCAGCGCGTCAATCATGACCGAAGCGGCGAACAGATTGTCCACGGGGCCGTCGAAGAAGCCCTGAATCTGGCCGGCATGCAGGTCGATGGTCACAATGCGCTGGGCACCGGCGCAGGTGATGAAGTTGGTCACCACCTTGGCGCTGATGGGAGACCTGGGGCTCACCTTGCGGTCCTGGCGGGCATAGCCGAAATAGGGGACAACCGCGGTGATCCTGCCGGCCGAGGCGCGCCGCAGAGCGTCGCACATGAGGCCCAGCTGAACCAGGTTGCGGTTGACATTGGGCGGACAGGTGGGCTGGATGACAAAAACGTCATCACCGCGGACATTGGCGCCGATTTCGACACGCAGTTCGCCGTCAGCAAAAGTGGTCGCCAGTGTGGGAATCAGCTGGCAGCCCAGATGATTACAGATGGAGAGCGCGAGATCCGGATTGGAGGATCCGGTGACAATCTTGAGGTCGTTCATCGCCAAAAACCTGCCCTGGTAGCTTTGATTGAATTGGCTGGGATGGAAGGGTTTGAACCTTCGAATGACGGAGTCAAAGTCCGTTGCCTTGCCGCTTGGCTACATCCCAGAGAGAGCGCAATGCTGCACGCGCCAAGGCATGGCGGAAGCAGCGGCGCACGCGGTGGAATGTTCCTTGAACACACCGAACACGCTGGAGCCGCTGCCGCTCATGCAGGCGGCGCATGCTCCCAGCTGAAGCAAGTGGTCCCTGACGGCGCGGATTTCCGGGTGCTGGCCGAAAACCACGTCTTCAAGGTCGTTCACAAAAAGCCCAGCCGGCGAATATTTGGGAAGGCATTCCTTACTAGCTTTTGCGGGACCTGTCAACGTCTCGGCGTTTTTCCGAGGTAATTGCGTGACAGAGCCGTGCCGGTCCGCATCCCCGCGCTCGGAAGCCTCGTCATAAGCTCTGTATGCCCAGGGAGTTGAGACCTTCACATCCGGCATGACCAGAAGCAGCTCCCTGCCCGGCAGATCCAGGTCGCCCGGCTCGAGAATCTCCAGTCTGTCGCCTATGCCAGTCACACGGCAGGGCTTCGCGACAAGGAAGAAGGGCACGTCCGCACCCACTCCGGCGGCCATGGCGTGCAGTTCGGCCTCGGCGACCGGGCGGCCGATTCCTGCGGCAAGACTGGCGAGGAAGCGCAGCAGCACCGCGGCGTCGGAGCTGCCGCCGCCGAGGCCGGCGCCCCAGGGTATGCCCTTCTCGAGATCGACATCGAGCGCGAACTCAAGACCCGTGGCTTCGGCGAAGACCGACCAGGCCCTGGTCAGCGTGTTCCTGTGCGGGTCAATGCCCGCTTCAGCGGTCGAGAGCGCAAGGCCGGGCCTTTCGCCGGGACGGACGGTCAGCGTGTCGTGCGGCTCGTCAAGCGGGTGGAAGACGGAGTCGAGCAGATGATAGCCGTCGTCCCTGCGGCCGGTGATGACAAGATTCAGATTGATCTTGCAGCCGGCCCTGAGCACGGTCTGCTGAAAGTCCGCCCTGACGGGCTCCCGGGCATCGCTCATGTCCCCTCCGTCCCCGTCCCGCTACAGGGTGTGCACCGTGAAGTTGCTGTTGGTGTAGACGCAGATCTCGCTGGCAATGGTCATGGCATTGCGGGCGATGGTCTCGGCGTCGAGGTCCGAATGGCGCAGCAGGGCCCTTGCCGCGGACAGGGCGTAGGGACCGCCCGAGCCGATGGCGGCCACGTCGTCGTCGGGCTCGATCACGTCGCCCGTGCCGGAGAGCAGCAGGATGTGCTCGCTGTCGGCCAGCAGCAGCATGGCCTCGAGCTTCTGCAGATACTTGTCCCTGCGCCACTGCTTGGTCAGCTCCACCGCCGCGCGGACCAGATTGCCGTGAAACTCCTTCAGCTTGGCCTCGAAGAGATCGAACAGGGTGAAGGCATCGGCCGTCGCGCCGGCGAAGCCGGCCAGAATCCTGCCGTCGCCCACAAGGCGGATCTTCTTCGCCGTGTGCTTCATGACCATGGTCTGGCCCATGGTGACCTGGCCGTCGCCGGCCATGGTGACGTGACCGTCCTTCTTGACGGCCAGAATGGTGGTTGCGTGAAATTCGACGGGCATCAGAGCTTCTCCCATATTTCCTTGCGCTCCTTGTAGACAGAATCCATCTTCTTGAATTCGGGAGTGTTCTGTCCCAGAGCCTTGGCCCGGTCGTAGTAGCGTTCGACCTGGCGCTTGTTTTGCGAATAGATGGCCATGTAGGTCATGTGAATGTAGGCCAGGGCCTGATTGCCGGCCTTGCCGTAGCTGCGGGCCAGGGCCTCGTGCACTTCCGCGTCTTCGGGCACGGCCCGGAGCACGTTCTTGAAGCTCTGCTGGGCCTGGGCGTGCTGTCCCTCGTCGTCCTGCAGCCTGGCCAGGAAGAAGCTGGCCATGTAGTCGCGCGGATCCAGCTGCAGCGCCTTCTGCAGGAGCTGGCGAGCCTTGGCCGCGCTGCCCTTGCGGTAGTTGAAGATGCCGGCCTCGCGCAGCACCAGGCTGTCGGACGGCGCCTTTGCCACGGCCTGGTCGAAGCAGGCCGACGCGTCGTTCACCCGGTTGAGGCGCGAGCTGACCATGCCCCGGCCCATGAGGGACAGGGCGTCCTGGCCGCTGAAGCGGTGCAGAGCGGTCTCGGGCGTGCCGTAGCGGCCCCAGAGGAGCACCTGCATGCGCTTGAAGCGCCTGTCGTCCACAGTGCGGTTGACGACTGACTTGGGCATGCTGAGCATGCGCGTCTGTATGCCGTTGATGCGGTCGCCGATGTCCGGGTGGGTGGAAAGGTAGGTGGGCACGGAAATGCCCATCATCTGGCTTTTGCTGCGCAGGATCTTGAAGCCGTTGGCCAGGCCCGACGGAGGATAGCCGGCCTTGATCATGAACTGCAGGCCTATGTGGTCGGCCTCTGTCTCGTCGGCGCGGCTGTAGTTGAGCATGGCGGACTGGCCCGCGCCCAGGGCGCCCATGGCAGCCGCTCCGCCGCCGCCCACGGCCACGCCGGCCACGGCCCGCAGGAGCGCTCCCAGAGTGATCAGCTGCGAGCGCT
>JAUNSE010000072.1 GCA_030539415.1 Desulfovibrionaceae bacterium | reverse complement strand
CGTGAAACAGCACTGCTGTGGCAGGACTTGTAACAGAAAAAGACGAAGAGGCAATAGCGTGCATCCGATATCTCCCCGGACCAAATTGTACTGCGTCATAGGCCAGCCCCTGAGCCACAGCCTGAGTCCGCTCATGCACAACAGGGCTTTCGAGGTCACCGGCCAGGACGCCATCTACATGGCCTTTCCCCAGACAGAGGAAAGTCTGCCCGGCTTTTTCGCCGGCTTCCGCTCTCTCCCCATCATGGGCTGCAACATAACGCTGCCTTTCAAGGTGCCCGCCATGAAGTATGTGGACGGGGTGAGCGAGCGGGCGCGGAGGGTCGGCTCCATCAACACGGTGTACTGGCGCGACGGGAAGCTGCTCGGCGAAAACACCGATGTGGACGGCTTTGCCGTTCCCCTGCGCGGCAGGAAGTTCGAGCATGCGCTGATTCTGGGCGCGGGAGGCGTTTCCAGAGCGGCGATTGTGGCCCTGCAGGAACTCGGCGTGCCGAAGATTTCCCTGACCAACCGCACGTTCGCAAAGGCGCAGGTCATGGCCGAAGAGTTCGGCATAGAATGCGTGCCCTGGGAGCAGCGCGCCGAGACGGGCTGCGACCTGGTCGTCAACGCGACAAGTCTCGGCATGAAGGGGGCCATGGAAAACATGAGCCCCTGCCCGGAGGGCTTCTTCCATGGCCGCGCCGGACTGGCCTACGACATCATCTACACGCCGGAAAAAACCGTCTTCCTGAAGCAGGCCGAAGAGGCCGGCTGGGAGGTGCAGACCGGCGTGACAATGTTTGTGGAGCAGGGCAGGGCTTCCTTCAGGCTGTGGACCGGCATTCCCATGCCCGCCGAGGAGGCCTGCGACGCGGTGCGCGGCGCGCTGGCGGCCAGAGGCTGAACCGGCATCCCGGGCGGAGCGGCGCGAAGGCGGGCGCTCCGCCGGCATGAAGGCGACAGAAACGCGAAAGGGTCGGACGCATGCGTCCGACCCTTTTCCCGTTCTCCGCTGCAGACGGAGAAGCTATTTCTTTTTGACCCGCTGCAGCTGGCGGAGAGCCTTCTGCGCGTCCTTGTCTCCGTTGGCCGCGGCCAGAGAGTACCACTTCTGGGCTTCGGTGAGGCTGATGGGCACGCCGGTGCCCTGCTCGTACATGAGGCCGAGACTGTACTGGGCAGCGCTTTCATTGTTGTCGGCGGCCTTGCGGTACCACTCGACGGCCTTGGCATAGTCCTGCGGCACGCCGGTGCCCTGCTCGTACATGAAGCCGATATTGTACTGGGCCTCGGCGTACCCCTGGTCGGCCGCCTTCTGGTACCACTGCAGCGCCTTGGCGTAGTCCAGCGCGTATCCCCGGCCCTGGGCGTACATGTAGGCCAGATTGTTCTGGGCCTTGGGCAGATCCTGCTCGGCCGCCTTTTCCAGCCAGTGCACGGCCTTGGTGTCGTCCTGATGATTTTCCTTCGAGTTCATGTACAGCCAGCCCAGAGAGAACTGGGCTTCGGCCATGCCCTGATTGGCCGCGCGCGTGTACCAGTCAATGGCCTTCTGCTCGTCCTGCTTCACGCCTCTGCCTTGGGCGTACAGCCAGCCAAGATTGAACTGGGCCTCGGCGTCGCCCTGCTCGGCGGCTCTGGCAAACCATCTGGATGCCTGCTGGAAGTTGCGCCGCACGCCGTCTCCCATGGCCAGAGCGACACCATAGGCATTCTGTCCGCGGATGTCGCCCTGTTCGGCGGCCAGCTTGAAATACTGCACGGCTCTGGTCTTGCTCTGGCGCGTGCCCTTGCCGGCCTGAGTCAGACGGCCCAGGACAAAGGCGGCTTCCCCGTTTTTTCTGTTGGCCAGCGGGGTGAGAAGGTCCACGGCGCTGCGGTAGTCCTGCCTGTCAAGAGCCTCCTGCGCGCGCTCGAGAATGGCGGCGTCGGCGCTGTCCGGTTCTGTCTGCGCGGCGGCTTCAGCCTGTGCCGGCGAGGAATTCGACGCCGGGGCGGCGCCAGCCCGCGGCGCCGGGAACAGAACGAGCGATGAGGCCAGCAGGGCTGCCGGCAGAAGAAGAAGGCGGTGGCGCCTGGAAAGTGTCGAGATGAACATGTTCTGTGTCAGCTCCTGACAAAATGAGATGGCTCTTCACCGCGGAACGGAAAGGGGCGCGGGAGAGGACAGCCAGAGCGGGCTGTCGGGAGGGGGCGCGGAAGAGCGCGCACAGGGAGAGGATCAGAGGTGCCGCAGCGTGTGCACCCACATGGCCTCCAGGTCTTTTTCGGAACACAGCGCGAACGATTCCAGAAAGGACGTTCTGGCAGCCTGCACCCGGTCCGACTGCCACCAGGCCATGAGGAAGGGCCAGACCTCGTCGATGCGGGCGGCCGCGGATTCGGCGCTTGAATGCCAGATGCCGGCTTCGCCGAGATGCAGCATCACGCGCTGAAAGTCCGGTGAGACAGGCCAGAAAGAGGGATCCCAGTAGCAGATTGTCGGCACGTTGGCGGCCATGGCCTCCAGCAGGGTGGTGCCGTGATGGTCGAGCACAAGCAGACGGCACGCGAGCATCTGCGGCACCAGGGAGCCCGAGCACAGATGCACATGCGGGAAGCGCGGCAGCACCCAGGTGGCATCGTCCAGCGTGCCCGGCACGGGAAAATACGGCCGGTACAGGGTGATGTCCCTGCGCCGTCTGCCCAGCGCTTCCAGAAGCCACTGCTTGTCATCGCGGTACTGCACGTTCTGCAGCGGTGTCGGATGCGAGTCCAGCTGATAGCCGAAGGACGGCATTTCCGTGCCCACAAAGAGGATGTTGACGCCGCCGCCCTTCCAGGCGTTGTGCAGGCGAGCAAGCTGCGGTGACGGCAGGGGCAGGAAGGTCCCTTCGCCGGCCGCGCTGCCGCACGCGCTGCGGTATCTGGTCCAGCCCCAGGTGATGAAGGCGTGCTGGCTGTACTCCACGAATTCCGCCGCGCTCGTGTGGCGCATCATGCCGTAATTGCCGCCGTGCTGCAGGCAGACGATGCGTCCGCCTCGCGCCCGCCAGACGGCCAGCCTCTGTCTGTAGACCGCGTCCTCGTAGAGATGGATGCCGGCAAGGCGGGTCTTCGGCGAGGCCATCGGGCGAATGGAGCGGGGATGGCGCAGGTCGCGCAGCGTCTGCGGCAGAAGAGCCAGATAGAGGCGCATGGGGTCCAGCGGCAGATTGGCCCGGACGCCTGTTGCCCGGCTGGAAAAATGAGCGGCCAGAGAGCGGGATCCATCCATGGCGCTGCTCGGGTGATTCAGCGCCAGAGACCAGCGCAGGCTCTGCCGAAGCGTGATTCCCTTGAGCGGGGGCACCGGCAGGCGGAGGCTCATGCGCCTTGCCCAGTCACGCAGATGCGCGCGCAGACCTTCCGGGCGGGACGCCGGATAGCTTTCGGCCACATGCTCTCCGGTGCGGGCCGTCCAGCCTTTCGGAAGCAGCGGGCGCAGCAGCATGGAGAGGAGCCAGTGCAGGCAGAGGGGGTTGAGCGCGCCGCGAAGGATGACATCGGCGTCAGTCCCCATGAGGAAGGTGCAGGACTCGGGCAGCAGCTCCACCTCGAGAGGATTTCTGCCTTCGGCCTCCACAAGGGCCTGCACGCGGTGCCAGACGTCCACAATGATTCTTGCCGCGTTGATGGCGAAAGGGGCCAGCAGCGTTTCCCAGTAGACTGCGGGCAGGGTCGAGCCTGGCGCAAGGTGTTCGGCCAGACGGGGAATGATGTCCGCGGCCAGGGCTTCGGCTTCGGCTATGGCTTCGGCCTGCAGCTTTCTGTCCTGAAAAGGCTCGGGAGCAAAGCTGAACTGCTCCTCCCAGTCGGGGAAGAAATCCTCCCTGCCCGCAAAGCACCAGGGGCCCGCGGCCATAGTGGCTGCGGGATCGGACTTCAGGGGCATGGCGCCGAGAACAAGAGTTCTTCTGCGCTCTTTTTCCGCCCCGGAGCGGGGAGTATTGGGAAAACGTGTCAGCATTGCTTGAATCAGGCGCGATCCAGATCGGACCAGGAAAGAACGGTGTCTTCGTCGATGTCTCTGCGTGCGCGCAGCCCGACAACCTCGTCAATGCAGCGGGGCGAAATGCCGCTGGCGGGACGCTTCCAGGTCAGGTCGTTCTCGCTCAGCACGCTGCCGGCGGCAATGGCTCTCGCCGCCACCAGGGAGCGGCGGGCATTTTTTCTGGCCGGTTCCTCCGAAGGCAGCGAGCGCACGGCAAAGTCGCCCACACTGGCCAGAACAGTCCGCATGCCTTCCAGGAAGCGGGTCAGATCCCGCTTGTCCATGGCGTGGTAGTGATCGTTGCCGGGCAGCGTCTTGTCAAAGGTGAAGTGCTTTTCCAGAATGCGCGCGCCCAGAAGCACGGCCGTGGTCAGAATGTGCATGTCGCCGGGCAGGGTGTGGTCGGAATAGCCGACGGCAAGATCCGGGAAATGGCGTCTGAGACCGACTATCATGCCGAGAGCCGCGTTCTCGTCCGCCGTGGGGTAGTTGAGAACGCAGTGCATCAGGGCTGGTCTGATGCCGGCATCCTCGATCCATTCCACCGCCTCGGCCGTCTCGTGCAGGCTCGACGCGCCGGTGGAAAGCAGTATGGGCTTGCCGAAGCCGCACAGATAGCGGATGAAGGGCTTGTTGGTGATGTCCGACGAGGAAATCTTGACGACATCCATGAGCGGAGCCAGAAAACGGGCGCTTTCCGTGTCGAACGGTGTGGACATGAAGGCGATGCCCTCGTCGTCGCACAGGCGCTTCAGCTGCTCGAACTCGTTTTTCCAGAACGAGTCGTGCCTGGAAAAAAGCTCGTACTGGCTTTTTGTGGGCTCCTTGCTCGTGTCCCAGTAGGCCGGGCTGTCCTTCGAGGCCAGGGTGGCGGCGCGGTAGGTCTGAAACTTGATGGCGTCGGCGCCGCCCTCGGCGGCCTCGCAAACAAGGCGCTTCGCCAGCTCCATGCTGCCCTCGTGGTTCACTCCCGCTTCGGCAATGACGTAGGGCATGGCAATGCGCTGCTCGCAGACCGGTATGGTCATGTAGTCTGAAATGTGCTTCATAATTGTCTGAACGAACCGTGGCTGGACAACAGGCCTCCTGACGAGCCGGATGGCATTGGCCCCTAGCTAGCACAGAACGCACGGGAAGGCAAAACGGACGCGGCCTGCTCCCTCGGAGAGAGGCGAGTCTGGCTCTTTGCTCTGTCACGGAGTACACTCGCCCGCACGGAAGGGAGACCGCTCCAGCTTCCGAACGTCTTTCCGGTCAGCCGGCGCCGCATGCCGCCGGCCGTGACGGGAACAGCAAACAGCTGCCGGCCGGAGCCGTCCGGCAGACAGGGGGAAAGTGACATGACACAGCTGCGCAGGGTCGTGCTGGCCACTCACAATCAGGGCAAGGTTCGCGAGCTGGCCGAACCGCTGAAAGCCCTCGGCGTCGAGGTGCTGGGCCTGGGCGAATTCCCGGAGGTTGGCGATATCATTGAGGACGGCACGACATTTGCCGACAATGCCTGCATCAAGGCCGCTGCCGTGGCCAGAATTACCGGCCTGACAAGTATAGCCGACGATTCTGGTCTGGAAGTGGATGCTCTGAACGGTCGTCCCGGTGTCTATTCGGCCCGCTATTCCGATGATATGCCCCTGCTTGAGGGCGAAACAAGAGATGCCTGCAACATACGCAAGCTTATTGCCGAAATGGCCGGTGTTCCCGATTCGGGACGCACGGCCCGCTTTGTGTGCACAATGGCGGCTGTCCGCCCCGGACTGTATGCGCGCGAGCAGGCCCTGATCGTGAGCGGAGCCTGGGAGGGACGCATTCTCGCGGAGTGCCGCGGCACGAACGGCTTCGGCTACGACCCTGTCTTCCTGGACGAGGAGCTGGGCATTTCGGCGGCCGAAATGACGCGCGAGCAGAAGATGGGGCGCAGCCACAGAGGGTGTGCCGTCAGAGCGCTCGTGAGAGCCTGGCCGGCCTGGCTCGCCGGCTAGGAGCAGCACCTGCGGGAGATGTAGTGCAGCATGTGCGGGCGCCGGGCCGCAAGTGAACGCAGCAGACTGCCAAGTGCCAGTCCTATGCGCAGATGCCCGACTTCCGCGAGATGGAAGCCGTCCTCGGCATCCATGTGCTCTATGATGTTTCCGCCGTCGAGGAAATAGATGTCTTCCTCGGCGGCCAGGTCCCGGAGCGGAGCGGAGAGGTCGGCGGTCAGGACCTTCCTGTCGCCTTCGCCCGACTGGACGAGATTCTCGATGGCGGCGGGCGCAAGAGGCGGGGGGCAGACGATGACGAGGTCCAGCGCGCCGGCGCACTCGGTGCGCGCGGCCTGCACCATGCGGCGCAGATTTGCCGTTATGGCCTCGCGGGAGAGATTGAGCGGCGGCATGATGTCGTTGGTTCCCAGCATGATGGCCAGGCCGTCGGGAGAGTTGGCCTTCCTGAGGCTTTCGACCAGAGTCGCTCCGCCGAGAAGCTCCGGAGGGAATATATCGCTTTCCCAGGCGCTGCAGCGGCCGTTCAGGCCGTCCACAACCGGAATGACATCCACGGCCTGTCTTGTGACCATGGTTGTGTAGCGGCGGTTGGCCGGGATGCGGCCGCCGCCAGGGCGGTAACCCCATGTATTTGAGTCGCCGTAAAAGAGGATTCGTCTGTTCATGGCTGCACCTGTTCGGCTGACGGGAAGAGTCTGGGACTGGCGTTGCGGAAGGCTGCAAGGAAGAGACGGCACTCCTCGCGGTCACCCGATATGACCGTCACGGCAAGCACATCGCTGTCGGTTCCGACCCACATGACGGCCGGAGTGCCGGTGAGCGTGACTTCCAGGCGGGTGAGCTCGCCCTGCCTTGACGGTCCATTGAGGATTTTGCAGCCGTTGCTGCGCAGACTGTTCAGCGTCTGTTCGGTCGCTTCCGCCAGAGTGGCCCGGGTTTTTGTTTCCGAGACCTGGATCATGACCGAACAGTCCTTTGTCTTGTTGATGAAATGGCCGAGAGAGCTTTTTCTTTCGTTGAAGCCGGGCGGAATGGACACGGACCAGCCCTCGGGAATCTCCGGAATGTCATAGAAGTCGCACGTCAGTCCCTTGGCCTGTCCGTGGCTGGGGGCAAGCAGGAGAAAGAGCGCGAGCAGAAGAATGACACAGATGCGGGGGGCATGTCTGGAAAGCATTGAAACCGTCCGGTCCGGGCACAGAAAGAGGAAAGTCGGAAAAGAACCGTGTACACGGAGGATTTAACGCAAGTTTCATCAGAAAGGCAAGGATTTTGGTGAGTTTTCGGTCAATTGATGGGCAATTTGCAGTATTGCGTGCAAATTCTGCAGTTCCAGGCCGGAAGGCGGCTTCGAACGGAAGAACTGGCAGGGAGGGAATTTTGTCCCTTCGGACGGACAGACGAGAAAAAGACCGCCCGCCGCAATGCGGCGGGCGGTCCGGAGGATGGCTGGCAAAACGGCGCGACCGTGTTCTCCGGACAAGGTCATCTGCTCAGGGCTCCCCTCGGACCGATCTGGGTCCGGCCCCGGCTGTCAGGCCGGATGGAGGACAGGGAGGCGCCGTTTTGCTCGGGATGGCAGGCTCGCGCGTGTCTGACGGCTGCCTGTTCCTGTTTGGCAGAACCGGAACAGTCGGGATCAGGCCGCGGAGGGGGCGGGAGAGGCGGGCGAGGGCTGCCGCCTGGCCTCGCTCTCCCAGTTGAGCAGGAAGATTGAATTGATGATGACGAAGACCGAGCCCGCGTTGTGCACCAGGGCGCCCGTCACAGGATTGAGTATGCCGGTCATGGCCAGGGCGATGGCCGCGAAGTTCAGGGCCATCGAGAAGGTCAGGTTGCCCCTGATTGTGCGCATGGTGCGGCGCGCCAGCTTGAACACATGGGAGAGCATGTGAATGTCGTCGTCGACCAGGACAATGTCGGCGGCGTCAATGGCGATGTCGCTGCCGATGCCGCCCATGGCTATGCCCACGCGGGCCCTCTTCAGGGCGGGGGCATCGTTGATGCCGTCGCCGATCATGCAGACATGCTCGAAGCTGCGTTCGTTCTGCTCCACAAAGCGCATCTTGTCTTCGGGCAGGCAGTCGGGATGCACGTCCTCGATGCCGACGCGGGCCGCGATCGTGGCGGCTGCCGCGGCATGGTCGCCGGTGAGGAGCACGGGTCTCACACCCGCTTCCTTCAGGGCGGCGATGGTGCGGGGCGCCTCGGGACGAAGGGTGTC
>JAUNSE010000604.1 GCA_030539415.1 Desulfovibrionaceae bacterium | reverse complement strand
TATTTTTCGGCGAAGGACCGCACGCTTCGGCTCGCGAACAGTCAGCATGATGCACACAGTATCCATATTCCCTGAAGAGAAATGCCTGTCAAGCGCCCATATTGCGGCGAATCCGCACATGTCCCCGCTCCGGGCCGACCGGAGAGACAAAAAAGATATCTTCGGCAAATGCGGAACGCATGGCCGGACCCGCCGGCAGACGCCCGCACCGGCCGGAGCAGGCAGGCCGGACAGATCGGGCCGCTCCGCAAAATCCCCGGGACAGTGCAGAGGCGCCGCCCGGATGCAGACGGCCCTCCTGTTCCTGGGAGACCCGTCCCGACATCCCCATGCCCCCCCGCAGCCTGCCCAGGCGAATCCAGGCGCCCTGCCGCCCGCTGTCCGCGAAGGCAAGCCCGTGCCTGCTTTCCTGCATGCGGCCCCCGGTGCCCGGGATATCACGCGCCGCTGCCCAAACGGCGCTTCCCTGCGGCATATCCGCGCCGGTCCAGACGGGACCTGGCGGAAAACCGCACCGTATCGCTGTCCATGGGATATGGACTCCAAGGCGATGGCGTACAAGGAACGGCGCCCGCTCTGGACGCTTTTTTTTCACGGGCCGCAGTCGGGAGCTCATGCACAAAGACGAGAACGCCTTTGCAACCTGAAGACGACAAAAACGCTCCCCCCACAGCAGAACAGGAGAAAGCCAGGCAAAAGGAGCAAAATCAAAACTTGACAAAAAGACTTGCCTTATAAAAGATATGATTGTTAATGTGGAGGTACAGCATGGCAGAGACGCTTTCCAAAAAACAGGCCGACCGCGCAGGAAATGTGCTCAGAGCAGAGCAGGCCTCCCCGGAAGCCATCCGCGATGCAACGGATGCCATCTCGCTGTGGCGCGGCATGCATGCTCTGCCGCTGGCAGACATCACCATGATGCTCCGCCGGTACACCGGTGCGGGCAGCGCATGGCCTGCCGCCCTTGTTGCGCGGAGGCTCAAGCGCATGCCGTCCATCACTGGCAAGCTGAAACGCTTTCCCCAAATGCAGGCAAGCCGGATGCAGGACATTGGCGGCGTGCGTGTCATTCTGGAAACAACGCAGGACGTCTGCAGGCTGCATTCCGCCCTGTGCGTCTCTGACAGGAGTCAGCATGCCCTTGAACTGCCGCCGAACGACTGCATTGCCAGTCCCAAGCCGGACGGGTACCGGAGCCTGCATCAGGTTTTTCGGTACAACAGCGAAAGGCATCCGGAGTTCAACGGCCTGCGGATTGAACTCCAGGTTCGCACGCGGCTCCAGCATGCCTGGGCAACGGCCGTGGAAACACTTGGCACCATTGAAAAGGCGTCGTTCAAAACAGGCGAGGGAGCTGAACAGTTCAAACAGTTTTTCCGGCTTGCCAGCGCACTGTTTTCAATCGAGGAACAGCAGCCGGTGCTGTCCTCCCTGGCAGGACAGTCCGCCCGGTCTCTGGCTGCCGAACTCGCACGCCTGGACAGCTAACTCCACGCCATGGACAAGCTTGGAGCCTTTACTGTTCCCCTTGAACAAATCAGCGAAAAATTTTTCAAAAGGGACTCTTTTATCCTGCTGGTTCT
>JAUNSE010000603.1 GCA_030539415.1 Desulfovibrionaceae bacterium | reverse complement strand
CGCGGACAGGGCGCTGCCGGACCCGCGCCTTGCCGCGCGGCTCGCCCGGCTTGCGCGGGCCGTCTTCGACGCGCAGGACGGCCTGCTGCTCGTCGGCCGGCTGGGCGGCGGCCTCCCGCGCGAGCACTGCCGGCTCGAGTGGCTCGTCCTGGAGGAGCTCTCCCGCATCCTTCGGGTGCAGGTCTTCGCCTCCGCCGCCGACGGCACAGTGTACGAGGAGGCCTGCCGCACCTGGACCGGCCAGAAGGACCTCTGCCTCGCGCATCTGGACCCGGGCATCACGGCGACCCCCGTGCTGCTCTGGTCCGGCCGGCATTTCGACGCCGGGCTCGACGATCCCCGCCGCGGGGAGCGCGCGCACAGGGCGCCCGGGGCCGGGGCCGGAGCCGGAGAGACGAAGGCGGCGGACGAGTCCCTCCTTCCTCAGGAACCCTATCTCTGGGTGGCGGCCGGCGAGGCGCGGGCCGCGCGGGGACTTGACGACGCCGGAGCCGCCGCCCTGCTCGGGGCGGCGCTGCGCCCGTGCGGGGACGAGGCCGTTCCGGCAAAAGCCCGCAGGACCAGAGTCCCGCGCCAGAGGACCGGCCCCTTGATCACGCGGCTTGTCCTGCGGGGCCTGGGCGGCCTGCCAGGCCTCGAGCTGCCTGAGATGCGGCGCTTCTCCTTCCTCGACGGCGCGGACGCCGCCGCCCGCGACGCCCTGCTGGACGGCCTGCTCCTGCTCTCCCTGTCCAGGCATCCCGAAGCGGCGCTCATGCTGCCCGCCGTCCGGGGCCTTCCCGCGACCATGGAGAATGCCCTGGCCATTCTGCGCGACCTCGCCCGAAACGCGCCGGGCGGCCCGGCCGCCGCCGGCGCGGACAGCGCCCCGGGCTTTTTCGCGACCGCCCTGGCGGGCCCGGACGGGGCCGTGTCCGACCTTGTGACCGAAGTCCTCGAGGGCTGGCGGCTGGAGCGTCTGCCGGCCAGCCTGCCGACGGCCGGCCAGGGCAGCTGCACGCTGATCTTCCGCGAGCAGAGGCACCTCATGCGCGTTCTGCTGGACCTCTCCGGCGAAACGCCGGCCGCCGGCTGGAGCGTGAGCCGGGTCACCCCCTTCGCCCTGCGGGTGATCCATGTCGACGCCTCGAAGCCCATGGACGCCGGGCTCAAGGCCCTGCTGAAGACGCTGCACGGGGAGGAGCTCGACGCCCTGGCCTGCGCCATGCTGCCGCTCGCCCGCAATGCGCGCAGGCCCGACCCGGCGGGCCTTGCGCTGACGCTTTCCATCAGTCCCGGCATGCTTCCGATCTCGGACGCGCCCGTCGAGGCCAGAAGGCGCGCGGCGCAGCTGGTCGCCGGGGTGCTGGCGGCCCGCGGCGGCATTCTCGCGGCCGACCATGTGGGCAGGGATCTGCCGCCCGACTTTGTCGGACCCCTGTGGCGGGTGCTGGAAAATCTGGCCGGGCGCATGCAGGTGCAGATCGTCGCCGTCATGGACGATCCCGCCCTGTACGAGGCGGCCCGCAATGGTGCGGCCAGCCGGGGCGACTTCTGCCTTCTGGCTCCGCGCGTCCCCGGGACCGCCGCTACCCCCGAGACCGCC
>JAUNSE010000602.1:886-1591 GCA_030539415.1 Desulfovibrionaceae bacterium | reverse complement strand
CCAGCGCCCGGGACAGCCAGTTCTCGGCGAGCGCGCCGTTGAGCAGGCCGCACAGCCCTGTCGGGAGCATCTCCTCGTTCGTCCAGCCCCCGTACGGCTGGCAGAGCGGAGCCGTGCCCGCGTAGCAGGCCTTGAACAGCGGCTCGGCCGGGTCGGACCCGGTGCACGGGATCAGGCGGATCATGCCGAGCGCGACAAGCCAGTGCAGGGCCGACAGCCGGGCCTTCGCGGTGCCGCGGCGGATATCCGACAGGGCGAACAGCTTGTTCTTCTGCCGCAGCCGGCTTCCCACGGCCTCCCACGCCGCCGCGATCACCTCGCGGTCCCTGGGACGGAAGCCCTGCAGCATGTCCTCCTTCCATCTCCTGATCAGACGGTCCCGGACATGCCGCACGGAGGCCGGCGCTTCCATCCGGCGGAGCCCGAGGGATGCCGTTTTCTGCGCGGCTTCCGGCATGCCGCCGGTGCAAAGGAATTCCCTGAACCTGCTGGTGAGGGAGATGAAAAGCTCCATGGGCAGGGGCCGGAAGCTGTCCTGCCTGCCCATGAAGTCCGCCATCCAGCCGTCTCCGCTGATGCGGAGGTATTCGTCGAAGGACAGCGGGGGGACCTGCATCACGACAATCTGCTGAATCCGGAGCGGCGTGCCGAGGAAGTCCAGGCTGTTCAGGAACTCGGGATCCCCGAGAGCCGGCACCATCCCGC
>JAUNSE010000602.1:0-876 GCA_030539415.1 Desulfovibrionaceae bacterium | reverse complement strand
CAGGGCGGCGGCCACGTGAATGTCGAGCTCCCGGCTGAAATGCTCCAGAGCGCGGAGGGCCTGCGGGCACATATGCGGCTCGTCCAGGATCAGGAGCGACTTCCCGGGCACGAGCTTCCTGCCGCGGGTTCCGCACAGCGCGGCCGCGAGATCCTGCGCCATCCGCACGGGATTCTTAGCCTGCGGGAAGTACCGCAAAGGGGAGTTCGTCTTCTGCTCGAAATCGAGGCAGACCTGCGCGTCGAACTGTTCCGCCAGCTTCCTGAGCAGCCAGGTCTTGCCGACGCCGCGGGGGCCTTCCAGAATGAGCGGCCTGCGCTGCGGATCGTTCTTCCACTCCTCAAGCCTGCTGAAAAATTCCCGTTCCACTGCTCCGCCTCCCATCCTGACTGCCGGTCCGGCGCGCCCTGTGCCGGTCCGGCCATGGCGGGCGCGCTTTGCGTGACGGCAAGGGTAGAGAAGAGCGGGCGGGTCTGTCAAAGACGAAAAAATCGATGTTCCTGTCCGACAGGCCGTGGGAAGGGCGATGCGGCCCGCCGGACAGGGGGGGACGGCCGTCCCCGCGGCTCAGGCCCCCCTTCTGACCGTGTAGCGCAGCCAGAGGCTGTCGCCGGCAAGTCTTTCGACCGCCTTCAGGGCAAAGGACACGGGCCCCGTCTCCTGCAGATGGGAGGGTTTCTCGAAGAGCGTCACGGTACTGTTCTCTCCGTCCGCGACCGGGGCCAGCACCAGGGAGAGCTCGTCCACCAGGCCGGCCGCAAGGAAGGACCAGTTGATGTATCCGCCGCCCGAGACCATGAGCGTCCTGATGCCGAACAGGTCGTGGAGCTTTTCCGCGGCGAGGGCGCAGTCCAGCCTGTCCCTGCCGGCGGTGAT
>JAUNSE010000601.1 GCA_030539415.1 Desulfovibrionaceae bacterium | reverse complement strand
GGCGCGGATGACGCGGGGCCAGCGCTCGGCGTCGGGCACGTTCTTGTAGATGAGCGGAAACTCAACGTTCTCGAAGACCGTGGAATGGTCGAAGAGGTTGCTCTGCTGCATGATGAAGCCGAGGTTGTCGCGGCGGAAGGCCGCCGTCTCCTCGCGGTTCAGGGCAAGGACGTCCCTGCCCAGGATGGAGACCGTTCCGTCGTCCGGAGCGTGCAGCAGACCGAGCACGTGCAGCATGGTGGATTTGCCGCAGCCCGAGGGGCCCATGATGGCCACGAGTTCGCCGGGTTCGACCTCCAGGTTCACGCCGCGCAGCACCGGGGCAAAACCGGCGTAGCGCTTGCGCAGGTCACGGCAGACAATGACTGGTGCCATAGCTGATTCCTTATTCGAAGCGCAGGGCCGTCACAACGTCCATGCGGCTGGCCTGGATGGCAGGGAAGATGCCGCCGGCCACGCCGATGGCCGCGGAGAACAGAATGGAGCCGATGCAGCTCAGAATGAGCGGTATCATGGGCACGCCCGTGCCCAGGGCCACGACGCCGGCCGCGACGCTGCTCACGCCCAGAACGATGCCCAGCACGCCGCCGGCCACCGACTTGCACAGGGCCTCGCAGAGGAACTGCGCCATGATGTCCCTGTCCGAGCCGCCCATGGCCTTCTTCAGGCCGACCTCTCTGGTTCTGGCGCGCACGGCCGCGAAGGTGCCGTACCAGATGCCGAAGCCGCCCAGCATGAGGGAGGCCAGAATGCCCAGCCAGAGCAGGGACTGCACCCACATGAAGGTGACCTGGAGACGGTCGATCTGATCGTCCCTCGTGTGCACCATCATGTACGGGGCGCGCTGCTTGGAGAGCACCACTTCGGGAATCTGCTTGGCCAGGCGGCTCACATCCTCCCAGCCCAGGGCGCGGACGAAGAGGCGCGTGATCTTGGCGTCGCCCCAGCGCCGGTCAATGAGCGTGGTGTAGGGAATGAAGCCCGCCTCGGCCCAGTCGCCCAGCATGACGCCGGCAATGACGCCGGTCACCTCGAAGACGTCCTGGCCCAGGAAGAGCAGCTTGCCCAGGGCCTTTTCCGGCGAGCCGTACATGTTCACGGCCAGGTCGCGGCCGATCATGCAGACGCGGCGGTGGCGATCGATGTCGTCCTTCGAGAGCGAGCGGCCGGCCACGACCTCGGCGGAGAATGTCGGCACAAAGAGCTGGTCCACGCCGTAAATCAGCGTGCCCAGCGTGCGCTCGCCGGCCTTCAGCATGAAGTGCTGGGCATTGCGGCTCGAGACGCTGACCGCCTCGACGCCGGGCAGGGAGGCTATGCCGGCAATGCTTTCGGGATAGAACTCGCGCATGGGCTGGCCCGGATACTGCCGGTCCTCCATGGTGACGCGCATGACGTTGACGCCGCCCATGAGAACCATGTCCTGGCCCACCTTGTAGCGTATCTCCTGGCCCAGAACGGCCAGCGCGATAAAGGCGGTGATGCCCAGGGCGATGGAGATGATGACGCCGTAGCTTTTCTGCCGTGTCACCTGGCGCAGGGAGACGCGGACCAGATCTGAATAGGATATCATGTACGGGCAGTGCCCCAC
>JAUNSE010000071.1 GCA_030539415.1 Desulfovibrionaceae bacterium | reverse complement strand
AGAGTGCCGAAGAGACCGCTCCTGAAGCCGAGGCCGTCGCTCCCGAAGCCGGAACCGAGCCCGAGGCGCAGCCCGAGTCTGAGACTGCCGAAGAGATCGCCCCTGAAGCAGAGGCCGAAGCTTCCGAGGCTGCAGCCGAACCCGAGGCGCAGCCCGAGCCGGAGAGTGCCGAAGAGACCGCTCCTGAAGCCGAGGCCGAAGCTTCCGAAGATGCAGCCGAACCCGAGGCGCAGCCCGAGCCTGAGACTGCCGAAGAGACCGCTCCTGAGGCCGAGGCCGTCGCTTCCGAAGCTGCAGCCGAGCCCGAGGCGCAGACCGAGCCGGAGACTGCCGAAGAAGCACCGGTGACCGCAGCGGCCGGGCAGCCGGTCCAGCCGCAGAAGTCCGGCGGCTTCTTTGCCTCGCTGAAGCGCTTCTTTGGCGGCGGAGCCGAGACCGCTCCTGAAACGGTGAAGGTCGAAGCCGCACCCGAGCCCCAGGAGGAAAGATACGGCGGCCTGCCGCAGGAGAAACCCACGGCCAGAAGAGCCGAATCCGGCTCCGTCGCTGCCGTTCCCTCCGAGAAGGAGGCCTTCTACGGCGAGCTGACCACGCGTCTGCGCGAGGCCGACAGCAAGCTCTCCGTGTGGCTGGACATCGTTCTTGAAGGCGTGACCGAAGCCGGTCCCGAACTGAACGAGCGCATCAGTTTCCTTCTCCGCTCTCTCGAGGCTCCGGCCTCCGAGGTCGAGGAATTTGTCTCGGACTTCTCCGGCTGGCTCGAGCGCATGGAGTACCGCCAGCTTGACGAATTCAGGTCCGAGCTGCAGTACCGCCTGTCGCTTGCCCTCGACCTTGAGGACGAGGAGGACGAGCGCAGCCGCCTGCTCATCAAGCTTTCCGACAGCCTGGCCAAGACCAGGGCCCACTTCGCCAGACAGCTCGACAGCCTGATCTCCAGTCACGGCGAGCTCGACGAGGAATTCTGGGAGGAGCTCGAGGAGCTCTTCATCATGTCCGACCTCGGCGTGGAGGCCTCCGTCGAACTGACCCGACGCCTGCGCGAACGGGCCAGGACCGAGAAGGTCACCACCACCGAGGGAGCCCGCGAGCTGCTTCGTCAGGAGATTCGCGAAATCTTTGTCCGTCCCCGCCACATCGTGGGTGTCACGCCTCCCGAAGTCGTGCTGATGATAGGCGTCAACGGCGCCGGCAAGACAACGACCATCGCCAAGCTGGCCTACCGCGACCGCATGCAGGGCAAGAAGGTCATGATTGCGGCGGCCGACACCTTCCGCGCCGCGGCCATAGATCAGATGCGCGTCTGGGCGGATCGCGTGGGCACGCTCTTCCATGCCAAGCAGCCTGGCTCGGACCCCGCCTCGGTTGCCTACGAGGCCATGGACAGGGCTCTGGCCGAGGGCGTGGACGTGCTGTATGTGGACACGGCCGGTCGTCTGCAGACCAAGACCAACCTCATGGACGAACTGGCCAAGATCCGCAACGTCATCGCGAGAAAGCATCCCGGCGCCCCGCACAGAACCGTGCTCATCCTGGATGCAACCACGGGCCAGAACGCCCTCTCGCAGGCCAAGCTCTTCAAGGAGTCGGCCGGAGTGGACGAGCTCATCCTCACCAAGCTCGACGGCACGGCCAAGGGCGGCGTGGCCATAGCGGTGGCCATGCAGCATCAGCTGCCGATCACCTACATAGGCCTTGGCGAGAAGGTCGAGGACCTGCGGCCCTTCAACGGCGACGACTACGCGGACGCCCTGTTCAACGGCTAGAAGCCGGGCCGGCGCACTGCAGGAATTTCGGGCGGCAGTCGGGAGGGAATGAGCCTTCCGGCTGCCGCCTTCGTGCGCTGCAGGGAGCCGGAAGAGGCGGGGCAGGGCGGCAAAAGGAGCGCTCCGCAGGCATACTGGCAAAAAAATTGTTAAATTTTCTTGACAGCCCCCTGATATATGGGTATGTACCCCTTCGCCCCTGATTGAAGGGGACTCCCTGTACGGCAGGGAAGGACGGAGTCACTCCGTCCTGCAGTACCGGACGGTCGCCTAGACCGCCGGATTGACAAGTGCAGGCGTTGCCAAATGCCGACTTGATCGAGCCGTACCAGCCCACCCACGGACCCCACGCCGAAAGGCGTACCCGGGGCTGTAAAGGTTTGGGGGACAAGATCCCCCGTTTGGTAACCCTGCGGGACCATACCCCCCGCGGTGCTTTGCGCATCGCAGGGCGTGGAGAACGCCGGGAGCGTCACACAGTGCTGTGAATCGCAAGGCGCGTTACTCACGCCCACCTCTCAGCTTCACGCACAAAAGTGACATTGCGCTGTCTCGGCGCTGCTCCTGATGTTCAGTCCCTCTGGGTTAGGCCAGCAAGGGTCTTTTTTTTATGTACGGCCCGAGCCGCGGAACCCGCGTCTCCCCACTGACACGGGCGATTTTTCATGGAGCAGGTATATTAAAATGACGACAGTTAGCAGCGAATGCATTCGGATCAAGCTCAAGGCTTACGACTTTCGCATCCTGGACAAGGCTGTAGCGGAAATCGTGGACACTGCGCGGAATACCGGTGCCGGCGTGGCCGGACCCATTCCTCTGCCCACCAAGTTCCATAAGTTTACCGTGCAGCGTTCTGTGCATGTGGACAAGAAGTCTCGTGAGCAGTTCGAACTGCGCATTCATAAACGGCTCATGGACATCCTCGAGCCTACGCAGCAAACCGTTGACGCGCTGGGCAAACTTTCCCTGCCTGCCGGCGTCGACGTTGAAATCAAGATCTAGTTGAGAGGCAGTCATGGCTGATAAAATTGGAATTTTGGGCCGCAAGCTTGGCATGACCCGCATCTTTGGTGATGACGGCGCTGCTGTGCCCGTGACGGTCATCCAGGTCGGTCCCTGCCCCATCACTCAGGTGAAGACCACCGAGACCGATGGCTACAACGCCCTGCAGATCGCTTTTGTCGAGGCCAAGGAGAAGCACTCCAACAAGGCCATGCAGGGGCACTTCGCCAAGGCCGGCACGGGTCTCTACCGCACCCTCAAGGAAGTTCGCCTGGAAAGCGCTCCCCAGCAGCAGCTCGGCGACACCCTCACCGCCGACCTCTTCGCCGTGGGCGAGGTTGTCAAGGTGACCGGCAAGAGCATAGGCAAGGGCTACCAGGGCCGCATGCGCCGTTGGAACTTCCACGGCTGCAAAGACACCCATGGTGACGAAAAGGTCCATCGCAACAACGGCTCCATCGGCAACAACACCTTCCCCGGCCACGTTATCAAGGGCCGCAAGATGGCCGGCCACTGGGGCAACGAGACCGTGACCCAGCCCAGCGCCCTGATCATCGCGGTTCGCCCCGAGGATAACGTTATTCTTGTCAAGGGTGCTGTGCCCGGACCCAAGAACGGCCTTGTGTTCGTTCGCAAGCAGTAACAGGTGGAAAACATGCCTACCATTAAAGTATATAATCAGGAAAAACAGGAAGTCGGCTCTGTGGAACTGTCCGCCGAAGTCTTCGGCGTCGAGGTCCGCCCCGAGATCCTGAACCTGGTGGTGCGCGCCCAGCAGGCTGCCAAGCGTGCCGGCACCCACATGGCCAAGACCCGCGCCTTCGTTTCCGGCGGCGGCGTCAAGCCCTGGAAGCAGAAGGGTTCCGGCCGCGCCCGCGCCGGCTCCCGCCGCTCCCCCATCTGGCGCGGCGGCGCCGTGATCTTCGGACCCCAGCCCCGCGACTACAGCTTCAAGGTGAACGCGAAGGTTCGCGCCCTTGCCCTGCGCATGGCCCTGTCCTCCCGCGCCGCCGGCGATCAGCTGATGGTTGTGAAGGGCATCGAGCTGCCCGAGGCCAAGACGAAGCACTTCGCCAAGGTCGCCAAGGATCTGGGCCTGGACAGCTGCCTGCTCGTCGCCTCCTCCGTCTCCGAGACCCTGGAGCGCAGCGCCCGCAACGTCCCCGGCATCACCATCACGACCCCTGCCAATCTGAGCGTCTACGAGATCCTCAAGAACAAGCAGCTCGTTCTGCTTGAGGACGCCATCGCTCCCGTGCAGGCCCGTTTCGAGAGCAAGGGGGAGTAACATGGAACTGACTCAAGTCCTTATCAAGCCCCTGGTGACTGAAAAGGCCAGCGCCCTGCGCGAGCAGGTTGCCGAACGTCTGACCTTCCTCGTGCATCCCGATGCCAACAGGATCGAGATCAAGCGCGCTGTCGAGACGATTTTCAACGTCACCGTCACCAAGGTCAACGTGGTTCGCTCTAAGCCCCGCGACTACCTGCGCCAGGGCCGCCAGCTCCGCCATGTGAGCGGCGCCAAGAAGGCCTATGTGACCCTTGCCGCCGGCAACAAGATTGAATACTTCGAGGGAGCGTAAGCCATGGCAGTTCGCAAGCTCAAACCGACCTCCGCAGGACGCCGCTTCCAGACGGTTTCCGACTTCAAGGAAATCACCCGCTCGAAGCCCGAAAAGTCCCTCACCGAGGGCCTGACCAAGAAGGCCGGCCGCAACAACCTGGGCCGCGTCACCAGCCGCCGCCGCGGCGGCGGTGTGAAGCGCCTGTACCGCATCATCGACTTCAAGCGTGAGAAGCGCGACATCGTCGCCACCGTCTCTCACATTGAATACGATCCCAACCGCACCGCCCGCATCGCTCTGCTGACCTACGCCGACGGCGAGAAGCGCTACATTCTCGCTCCCGTGGGCCTGAAGCAGGGCGACAAGGTCCTGTCCGGCGAAAAGGCCGACATCAAGCCCGGCAACGCCATGGCTATGGGCCGCATCCCCGTGGGCACCGTGGTGCACAACATCGAACTCTATCCCGGCAAGGGCGGCCAGCTGTGCCGCGCCGCCGGTACCTATGCCCAGCTCGTGGCCAAGGAAAACAAGTACGCCCTGCTGCGCCTGCCTTCCGGCGAGGTGCGCAAGGTGCTTGCCACCTGCACCGCCACTGTGGGCCAGGTGGGCAACATCTCCCACGAGAATGTTTCCCTTGGCAAGGCCGGTCGCAACCGCTGGCTGAATCGTCGTCCCAAGGTGCGCGGCGTGGCCATGAACCCCATCGACCATCCTCTGGGTGGTGGTGAAGGCAGAAGCTCCGGCGGACGCCATCCCGTGTCCCCCTGGGGCATGCCTGCCAAGGGCTTCAAGACCCGCGACCGCAACAAGCCCTCTGGCCGCCTTATCGTTAAGGCTCGCGGCAAGAAGTAGGAGTAGGACATGCCCAGATCCCTTAAGAAAGGTCCCTTTGTGGACGACAGCCTGTACGCCAAGGTCGAGGCTGCTCAGAAGAACAACGATCACCGCGTTGTCAAAACCTGGTCCCGCCGCTCCATGATCCTGCCTGAAATGGTCGGCATGACCTTCGCCGTGCACAACGGCAAGAAGTTTGTGCCCGTCTTCGTGACCGAGAACATGGTCGGCCACAAGCTTGGTGAATTTTCCCCGACCCGCACCTTCCACGGCCACACCGCCGAGAAGAAGGCCGCGTCGCGCTAGGTCAAGGAGAGTAGATAAATGGAAGCGAAAGCAATCGCCAAGTTCCAGCGTGTCTCTCCCCGCAAAACACGCCTGGTGGCCCGCAATGTGGTCGGCATGGGTGTTGAGGACGCGCTGAACGTTCTGCGCTTCACCCCCAACAAGCCCGCAGGTGTTCTGTACGGTGTCGTCAAGAGCGCACTGGCCAACGCCTCTCAAACATCGGTCAATGTTGATGCGATGATCATCAAGGAAGTGCTGGTGAACGAGGGCCCCAGCTGGAAGCGCTTCATGCCGCGCGCCCAGGGCCGCGCCACCCGCGTCCGCAAGCGCACCAGCCACATTACCGTCATTCTCGCCGAGGAGCAGGAATAATGGGTCAGAAAGTTCATCCGTATGGCATCCGCGTGGGTTACAACAAGAACTGGCTCAGCCGCTGGTTCTCCACGAAGGAGTATCCTGCCTTCGTTCTGGAAGACAGCAAGATCCGCAAGTTCGTGAAGCAGCACTCCACTGCGGATGCCGGCATCTCCCGTATTGAAATCGAAAGGGCTGGCGGCAAGGTGCGCCTGATCATCTCCACCTCCCGTCCCGGTGTGGTCATCGGCCGCAAGGGCGTGGAGATCGAGAAGCTGCGCGCCGAACTGCGCAAGACCTTCAGCCGCGAGTTCTCCATCGAGGTCAGCGAAATCCGCCGTCCCGAAGTGGAGGCCCAGCTTGTGGCCGAGAGCATTGCCCAGCAGCTCGAGCGTCGCGTGGCCTTCCGCCGCGCCATGAAGCAGACCGTGGCCCGCGCCCGCAAGTTCGGCGGCGAAGGCATCAAGGTCTCCTGCGCCGGCCGCCTGGCCGGTGCGGAAATCGCCCGTTCCGAATGGTATCGCGATGGCCGCGTGCCGCTGCAGACCCTGCGGGCGGACATTGACTACGGTTTCGCCGAAGCCAGGACGACCTATGGTATCATCGGTATCAAGGTCTGGATTTACAAGGGTGAAATCCTCGACAAAGAGGGGGAACAGCATGTTAGCGCCTAAGAAGGTCAAATACCGTAAATGGCAGAAGGGCCGCCTGCGCGGCCTGGCCTACCGTGGTTCCGCCCTTGCCTTCGGTGACATCGGTCTGAAGACCACGCAGCATGGTCAGCTCTCCAGCCAGCAGATCGAAGCTGCCCGTATCGCCATGATGCGGCACATCCGCCGCGGCGGCAAGGTTTGGATCCGCATCTTCCCCGACCGCCCGGTCACCGCGAAGCCTCTCGAAACCCGTCAGGGTTCTGGTAAGGGTGCTCCCGTGGGCTGGTGCGCTCCTGTGAAGCCCGGCCGCATTCTCTACGAAGTGAAGGGCGTCCCGCTGGATCTCGCCCGCCAGGCCCTGACGCTGGCCGCCTACAAGCTGCCCGTCAAGACCGTCATTGTGACGAGGGAGGGTTTCTAAGATGGCTGACAAAAAAGCCGTGACCCGCGAGAACGCCGAGGAGCTGCGCAAGCTCAGCGTCGAGGAGCTGAACAAGAAGCTCGCCGACCAGCGCACCGAGCTCCTGCACGCCCGCTTCCAGCATACCAACGCCCAGCTCACCAAGGTGAGCGAGCTGAAGGACATGCGCAGACAGGTGGCGCGCATCAGCACCATCCTCAAGGAAAAGGCAAGAGAGGATATCCATGCAGGCTCTTGATCATGTGAAGGGCAGGACCCTGACCGGCATTGTTATCAGCGACAAGAATGACAAGACCATTGTCGTTCGCGTCGAGACCCTGGTCAAACATCCCCTGCTCAAGAAATATATCCGCCGCCGCAAGAAGTTTACGGCCCACGACCCCATGAACGAGTGCGGCATTGGTGATAAGGTCAAAATCGTGGAGTTCAGAAGGCTTTCGCACAACAAGCGCTGGCACCTGGTCTCCATCATTGAGAAAGCTGTGTAGGTGAAGCCATGATCCAGGTAGAATCCACTCTTCAGGTAGCCGATAACTCGGGTGCCAAAAAGGTCGCCTGCATCAAGGTCATCGGCGGTTCCCACCGCCGCTATGCCACCGTTGGCGACATCATCATGGTTTCCGTCAAGGAAGCCATTCCGCATAGCAAGGTGAAGAAGGGCGACGTGATGCGCGCCGTCATCGTGCGCACCGCCAAGGAAGTGCGCCGCCCCGACGGCAGCTACATCAAGTTCGACGGCAATGCCGCCGTCCTGCTCGGCAACAACGGCGAACCCGTGGGCACCCGTATTTTCGGACCCGTCGCCAGGGAGCTGCGCGCTGCCAACTTCATGAAGATCATCTCCCTCGCCCCTGAAGTGCTGTAAGGAGTCATGCAATGACGAATGTTCGTATTCACAAGGGCGACAAGGTCATGATCATCACCGGCAAGGACGCCGGCAAGATCGGCAAGGTCCTCAAGGTGAACCGCAAGCACGACACCGTGCTCGTGGAAAAGGCCAATGTGGCCAAGCGCCACACCCGCGCCAATCCCTACACCCGTCAGCCCGGCGGCATTGTCGAAAAGGCCATGCCCGTCCATATCTCCAACGTGATGATCGTCTGCTCCGCCTGCGCGGAGGCGACCCGCGTGGGCTACAGGTATGTTGACCTGGCCGACGGCAAGCAGAAAAAAGTGCGCTTCTGCAAGAAGTGCAACGAAGTCATGGAATAAGGGGTAGCTATGACCCGCCTTGAAAAAATATACAAGGAAAAGGTCGTTCCGGCTATGCAGAAGGAGTTCAACTACAAGTCTCCCATGCAGATGCCCGGGATTACCAAAATTTCCCTCAACATTGGCCTTGGCGCTGCCACCTCGAACAACAAGCTGATGGAGGAGGCCGTGGCCGAACTG
>JAUNSE010000600.1 GCA_030539415.1 Desulfovibrionaceae bacterium | reverse complement strand
GGGACTGAGAGAGCGTCTCCCTTCCTGAACTCCACGGCCGCCACGCCACGCCCCCGATCGATATTCGTGAAGCAACACCGCTTCGCTGCCTGCCGCGGCGAGAGGCGGTGTTTCCTATGTAACTATTCTGTTTTCTGCCTGTTTTGCAATCTGTCCGACAACACGTCCCTGCCTGTTCGCGAGGTCTGTATGCAAGCCTTTCCGCTCAAAGCCATTCTTTTCGCGCTCTTTCTCGCCCTGCTCTTCCTGCAGGCGCCCTGCGCCCATGCCTGGGGAGAAGCTGACTATGAACGCTGGTACAAGGAGTGCCCCTCCTTCCGCGAAATGAACGACCAGCTCAACCTGTCCTGGAAAAAACTCAAGTCTCTCTGCGACACGGAAAGATACCAGAAGGAGCTGGCCGAGCAACGGGCCTGGCTCAAGAACAGAAGTTCCCTCATCGACCGGGCCAGGAGGGTCGGAGAAGATCCGGGCGAGGCCTGCGCCCGCGTGTTTTTCGCGCGCACAGCTCTTCTGAACGCAAAGATTGAGAAGCTCGACCCGAGCTGGATCACTTTTTCCATACAGCGCAATGTCCGCATTCCCGATTTTAAAGGCAATGATACTATTGCTGATCTTGCCATTGCTCCCTCCAGACCGGTGCTCATGAACTGGTTTTACACTGTTATTGATAACAAAGCTGCGGCACCCTGGCATATCGTGGAATCCCTGCTCCATGATCAGTATCTATGGTACGAGAAGAAGCTTGCCGAGATTAACTATGAAGGAGCTAGGGTAACGCGCTGTTCCCTGATCGATTATTTCGATACCGGCGATGAAGAGAGTCTCTCCGAAGAATCCGCACAAGTAACCGACATCACAAGCAGTTACTGCTTTGACAAATACAACGTCGTTTACAGCAATGGCACCATCGTCTGCGTGACAAGCTCAGGTATTTCATCCATTGGCCTGAGACCCGGCAGGGCATGGTGGTCTCTTGGAAAGACGAAGTATTTCAAGACGGACACCGGCGCATCCCTCTCTGTTGACGACCTGTTTGTTTACCCGCAGGCAGCCAGAGACATGATCAAGGGAATTGCCTATCAGCGCATGATGGCAGCTCTAAGCAAAAAATTTCGTGCCGAACCGGACTGGAAGCTGGACCGGGAAATGTTGGACAGACTGGTCGGACTCATAGGTGAATTTGATATGGAGACACTCTACATCAAGAATCAAGCCGTCTGTCTTGACTTCAGCGACTATTCTCTGCGTTTTACAGATGATATCGAGACCTATTTGGGCGTTCCTCTCGTCATATCGGCACGTGAAATCGAGCTGGCCATTCCGTTACCCGAGTATTTCGGCCGTTAGACCCTGAGGGGGGCAGGCGGGCACTCTGTGTTTTCTCCTGCTTTGCGTATCCTTGAGCCGGCTCAACCTGTCTCCTTCAGGCAGGCAGTGCCGGCTCAACCTGCAGGTCCATTCTGCCAGCTCTGTTCTCTGGCAGGACAGTGTTGCAGCACAACCAGGACCGGCGTCAGCCGAGTCTGCCCCACGGCGCCTCCGCACCGCAGGCCGCGCACTCATGTCCTTCCCTGCCACTGCCGGCCTGTCCGCTG
>JAUNSE010000070.1 GCA_030539415.1 Desulfovibrionaceae bacterium | reverse complement strand
ACTGGACGCGTTTTGTCATCATTGCCCGCGCGGGCGATCAGAACAGGCTGGGGAGCCTTCCGCAGCAGAAATCTTCTGCTGAGGGCAACACCAAGACGTCCCTGCTTTTCACTCTCACGGACAAGCCGGGCGCCCTGTCTTCGGTGCTCAACCTCTTTGCAGCCAACAAAATCAACATGCGCAAGCTGGAATCGCGTCCCATGACCGGTCAGTGCTGGCGATACTTTTTCTTTGCCGATGTGGAGACCGATTTGTGCCGCGAGGAGTACAGGGAAGTTCTTCTTGCTCTCGACGCCTTGTGCACGAACGTCCGCGTCCTTGGTTCCTATCCCACGGGTCCGCAGCTCGATCGTGTCTGGGAGCCCGCTGACGGCGGCAAGTAGCCGCCCGGAAAAAACTGTTTTACCGTCATGATTGAAGTTACCGCTCCCTCCTCAAAATCCTTTTCCCACAGGTACCTTATCGCCGCTGCTCTGGCCAACGGCGTGAGCGAAATTCGCAACGTCCTGGACGCCGATGACACTGCCTGCACCAGGGAGATCCTCTCCCTGGCAGGAGCTGTCTTCACTCCTCTGGAAAACTGCCCGGGAGGCTGGCGCGTTCAGGGAACAGGCGGCAGGCTGCGCGGAGGCAAGACCGACCCGCTGCCCTGCTATGTCCATGAATCCGGCACAACCTGCCGGCTGCTCAGCGCCGTCCTTGCCTCCGGCAGGGGGGCGTTTCGCATTCATGGCGCCCCGCGCATGCACGACCGTCCCATCGGCGTCCTGGTCGAGGCCCTGCGGGCCTTCGGCTGCGATGTGACCTATGAGGAAAAGGACGGCTATCCGCCGTTCGTGCTCCGCACAAGAGGCCTTGATGCCGAGATGCTCCCGGCCGAAGAGCATCTTGGCCGGCACACGCTGGCCGTGAGCATGGCCGAATCCAGCCAGTATTTCTCCGGCCTGCTGCTCGCCTGCCCGCAGACCGACGAAATTGTGACCCTCACACTGGGCGGCTCCAAGGTGGTGTCCTGGCCCTATATCGGGCTGACACTGCAGTGCATGGCGGACTTCAACATCAAGTTCCTTGTGGAGACCAGGGAAAGCACGGACGAGGACGCCGACTGGGAGCTGGTGGACTGGCGGAAGCTGCACTCCGTGAAGCCCGGCTGTCTCCGCATCAAGGTTCAGCCCGGCTACTACCGGGCCGGACGGTTCCAGGTTGAGGGAGACTGGTCCGGAGCCTCGTATCTGGTGGCTGCCGGCGCGCTCGGCAGGGAAAGGACAACCGTTCTCGGCATGCGCGAGGATTCTCTGCAGGGCGACAGGGCGCTGCTGGACATTCTCGAGCAGATGGGCGCTTCGCTTCTCTGCACGAAGCGCGACATCTCCGTTGTGCCCAGACCGCTGCACGGCGTGACTGTGGACATGTCGCAGTGCCCGGATCTTGTTCCCACCGTGGCCGTTCTGGCCGCCTTTGCCGACGGCGACACGACCATCACCAACGTGGCCCATCTGCGCATCAAGGAATCCGACCGCATCAAGGCCCCCGCCACCAGCCTGCGCAGCATAGGCGTGCATGTGGAGGAGCATGATGACGGTCTGACCATTCACGGCCTTGGCAGCGATGTCCGCGTCAATCTCGCCGGTGTGCGCCTTTTCGCCAACAACGACCACAGGATGGCCATGAGTCAGGCGCTGTACTCCCTGCGCTCCAATGACGTGCGTCCCGCGGAAATCTTCCGCCAGATCGACAATCCGCAGGTCGTCTCCAAGTCCTTCCCGAACTTCTGGAAGACATTCGAGGCTTTCGCCAATGACTGATGAGGCACTTCGCGAACGGCTGTGCGCGCCGGGCAGCGTGGTTGTTGTCGGCTCCTCGGGCCGCATGGGCGCCATGCTCATGCGCGAGGGACTGGCCTGCGGTCTCGGCATGCGCGGCATTGACCAGCCTCTGGACTATCTGGCCCCGCTCGGCCGGGCCTCTCTTGTGATTCCCTGCGTGCCGGCGGCTGTCTTCGAGGACGTCATACACATCATCTGCCCGGCCATGCCGGAATCGGCCGTGCTCTGCGACATCACGTCGGTCAAGGTGGCCCCCATCGCGCAGATGCTCAATGTCTGGCAGGGCGATGTCGTGGGCTCGCATCCGCTCTTCGGCCCTTCGCACGGCACCGACGAGGATCTGGATGTTGCGCTGGTGCGCACGAAGCGCTGCTCCGATGACGGCTATGCTCTGGCCGAAGCCTTTTTCAGGGCCCTCGGCTACAGGACCTTCGACACCGATGCCGAGATCCATGACAAGGCCATGGCCCGCATCCAGAACATGAACTTCATCACCTCGCTGGCCTACTGCGCGCAGACGGCCAACGATGAAAGTCTCAAGCCCTTTATCACGCCTTCCTTCAGGCGCAGGCTGGCCGCAGCGAAGAAACTCCTCACCGAAGACGGAGCCATGTTCGCCGGCCTGTACGAGGCCAACCCCTACAGCCAGCAGGCTGTGCGCCAGTTCAGCAACCTTCTCAGTCTGGCCTCGGCGGGCGAAATCGATCTGCTGCTGGCAAGAGCCAGGCAGTGGTGGCCCGAAAACAGGTAGTTTTTCCGCCAGCCCGTCCTCGGAGCGGACTGCCGGATTTTCGTCCGGACCCTTTCGCTCTTGTCCTTCCTTCAGCGGGGTCCAATGACCGGACGGTCAAAAAGACGCCGCTTCCCTCTTGCGGGAAGCGGCGTCTTTTGTCTGTCCTGTTCGTCCGCGGCAGCACGCTATCTGCCGAAATGCTTCGTATAGATGTCCTGAAGACGGCGGATGGCCTGGCTGCGCAGCTGGGAGACGCGTCCCTCGGTCACCTTGAGGGCCTGCGCTATTTCCTTCAGGCTGTACTCCTCCACATAGGACATGGACAGAATGAACTGCTCCCGTTCGCTGAGCTTGGTCAGACAGAAGCGGATATTGGCCACATTCTCGTTGCGGATGGCGCTGCTGCAGGGCGTGCCGCCGCTTTCAAGCGCTTCGTTGGTGAGGGTCTCGGCCAGAGCCTGCATGTCCGTGGACACCTGCTGCTCCATGGCCTGCAGCCCCTTGCGGACATCCTCGAGAGAAAGCTTGGAAGCCTTGCACAGTTCGCGTTCGCTCGGTCTGCGGCCGTAGCGGCTTTCAAATTTGTCGATGGCGGCGCTGAGCGTCTTGACCAGGGTGCGGGTGGCACGGGAAAGGGGGTCCCGGCGGCGCAGTTCGTCGAGCATGGCGCCGTTGATGCGGCTTTCGGCGTATGTGGAAAAACGGTTGCCTGACCTGGGGTCATACTTGCTCAGGGCTTCCAGAAGACCGACAACACCGGCATTGAAAAGGTCCGCGGCTTCCATGGACACCGGCACCCGCTTTTTGAGCATCTGGGCAAGATAGCGCACCTTGGGAAGGAATTCGTTCACGATGCTGCTCTGTTCCTTGGCAGTGAACTCGTTCCAGCTTCTCTTTCCTTCTTCGAACTGTTCCAGGGGACTGGCGGTTTTGAATAAGCAGGCGAACATGGTCTTTTTCCTTCTGACTGGTCTCTTGAGCCGGCGGTTTCTGATTCTTCTCTGACTAACCGAGGAACATTGACTTCCAGAAAAACTGGATGTTTCCCCCGGGCTTTTTCGGCACCGGCCATTTGGCCGTCGCCTTTGCCAGCCGGACCACCGCCTGGGAGGCCTCGCTTCCGGGAGCCAGCTGCGTGAAGGGCTTCTGCTTCATGACTGCCTGCCGCACGCTGGGGTCCTGGGGAATGACGCCTGCCAGGTCCAGGGAGACGCCGGTCATAAACTGGTCGCACGCGTCGCACAGACGGGCGAACACCTGCCGTCCCTGCCGTTCCGTGGAGCACATGTTGACGCACACTCTGAAGCGTTCCACGCCATGCGTCTGCTTGAGCGACTTTATGAGGGCATAGGCATCGGCGAGCGAAGTGGGTTCGGGAGTGAGAACCAGCAGCCTTTCCTGCGCCGCCATGCAGAAATACAGCACGGTCCTGCCGGCGCCGGCGCCAGTGTCCACGATCATCACGTCCACCTGGCTTGCCAGCGGTTCCAGAGCCTGCAGGAGCTCCATGCGCTCGCCGGTCTTGAGGTCGGCGACCTTGTTGAAGCCCGAGCCAGCGGGCAGGATGGAGAAGCCGTACTGGGTGGGAAAGAGAACGTCCTCCAGCCTTGTTCTGGCATGGAAGAGATGGAAGATGTCCTTGGGAGGATAGACGCCCAGGAGCACATCGACGTTGGCCAGGCCGAAATCGGCGTCAAGCAGGACAACACGTCTGCCGGCGCGTGCGAGCGTGGCTGCCAGATTGACGGCAAGATTGGTCTTGCCGACGCCGCCTTTGCCGGATGTCACTGCGAAAACCTGAGGTGTGCCTTGTGCCATGATGGTCTCCTGAAAAGTCCTGACCGAACATCAAAATACTTGTCAGGATATAAGCAAGGACCATGCCAAGACACATATCTTGTTAATTATACAGCGCTTTTTCACTCATTCAGGTTTCTGACAGGACAGGCGCACGGACTTTGTCAGAAAGTGGACACGCAATTTTGCATTGCGCGCATCCATATCCCCCGCCCGGAAGACAGAACAGGGCGCGTCACCAGCGTCCACATCGGCAGCTCGCGCGCACCCAGTCATTGACATCAATAAAATAACCCAACAGAAACAAGATATTAAGATATGAGCCGCACATGATTTCCATTCTCCTGTCCGGACGGGCGGACGGAGATATTCCTTTGCCTTCTTTTTGTCAGAAAACTGACAAATCATGCGCAGACAAATTTCTGACGGCGATACGCCTGTGACCGCAGGCGTATCGCCCAGCGTATCGAAATACGCTTCTCCCGGGCACGGGAAATCTCTTGCATAAAATTCCTGCCTCGCTGTCAGAAGTCGAGCTTGAGGCGCATGCCGACACCGGCATCAATATCGGGGCGATCCCCGGGATTGAGAAGATGGCTGGACTGCTGCTGGTCGCGCACTACAAACTCCGGGCCCACGCCAACGGACAGGTCCTCGTCCTGCATCGTGGCAAAAGCCCGCACCCTGTGCTGGCTGTCCAGAGTGATGTCCTCGCCAGGCTTCGTTTCATGACCGGCCGAGGCCTGCCAGTCCGATGACTCCCTGTCCACGGACAGCCTGAATGCGTCCGCCGCGCTGCGTCTCCTGTGTCCGCTGTCCTCGCCCTCCTTCTGCGGCTGCGCTCCTGTCCGGCCGGTGGCCATTCTCAGAAGGTCATTGCCGTCTATGCCGCTGCTGCCCCACACGGACGCGCTGCGCCCTGTCTCGAAAGCCCAGGGCTGGCCATGCACGGAATCGGAGCCGCTGCGCCTGTCGCGGCCGGAGGATTTTCCGGCGGTCTTGGCGCGCTGCCTCTCGGCATCGCCCTTCCCGCTCTTCACACTTCTGCCTTTGGAGGCATCCGCGGAAGATCTGGCGGAAGAGGCGGCTTTCCGGGCTGCGGACGAAGAGCGCGTCTGCTCGGTCCTGGTTCCGGTACGGGACTGGCTGACCGCGCTGTTCTCCGCCCTCAGGGTGGAGGAGCCGGCAAGCAGCATGGAGGCGGACCAGGAGAGGCGGAGAGGAAGGCAGAAGAAGACAAGCAGCGTCAGGCCAAGCAGCACAGGGCCGAACGCGGGCGACTTTGCCCTGTTCGAGCCGGTCGCGCCGCTTTTGCCAATTCTCTTCATTCTGTTCATCACAACTCCTCTAGCCGCGGGGCGGTCTGCCGTGGAACGCACAGCCAACCAGGCTCCGGCAGCGGGGTCGGGTCTGAGACCGTCCAACCCGCCTGTACCTATGCCTATCGGCCGCGGTGCGGCAATGTTTAGCCGTCAGTCCCGCCCTCCGGCAAAATCTCCTGAAGACAGCATGACTCCGCTCATGAGAGTCATTCATCTGGTGACAAGAACATGCTTCAGGAGAATGGGCAAGAGATTTTTCTCAGAAAAAAAACACTGAGGGCAGCCGGCGGGTATATCCCGTCGACTGCCCTCGTCTTAGTGCTGAAGGAGAAGCCGTTGCAAAACGCTATTCGGCAGCGGCAGCGGCGCCGGCATTGGCGGCAGCCTGTTCGGCGCGGATGCCGACCGTGCCCTTTCTCTGGGCCTCAACCAGCTTCTGGCTGTCGATGACCGGGAAGGAAGGCTTCGCGCCCGGATCCTCCCAGCCGCCGCCAAGGGCCATGCAGACACTGACAATGGAGTTCAGACGGTTCTGCAGGGCAGTGGCGAGTGACAGTTCGGCGGAGAAGAGCTCGCGCTCGGCGTCAAGAACGGTCAGGTAGTCGGTATAGCCGTTGTCGTACTGCAGACGGGCAATGCTGGTCGCCCTGCGCAGACTGTCAACCTGAGCCTGCATGGCCTTGACCACATTGTCGTATTCCTTCTGCGAGGTGATGCTGGTGCGCACATCGCTGAAGGCTTCCATGACCGTCTGCCTGTAGGTGGCGATGGCCTGTTCCTTAAGGGCCTCGGCGTTCTTCAGATTGTACCACAGTCTGCCGCCGTTGAAGAGCGGGAGACCGATGGTGGCGCCGTATCCCCAGGTGCCGGAGGCGGCGGTGAACAGGTTGCCGAAGCCGGCGGCAAGAGTGCCGAGAGCGCCGGTAATGGAAACGGACGGGAAGAAGGCGGCGCGGGCCTCGCCGATCTGGGCATTGGAGGCCATGATGCCGAATTCCGCGGCCCTGATGTCAGGCCTGCGCAGAAGCAGTTCGGACGGCAGGCCCTCGGGAAGCACGGGAGCGGTGGGCATCTTGTCCAGTTCGAGGCCGCGTTCGGGACGCTGCCAGATTTCTCTGGGAGAGCGGCCCAGCAGCACCTGGAGGGAGGCTTCGCAGCCATCCACAGCCATCAGCGCGTTGTGCACCGTGGCTCTGGCCGTTTCCACCTCGGCCCTGGCGCGCTGCCAGTCGAGCTCGGTGAGCTCGCCGAGACGGTAGCGGCTCGTGTAGATGCGGAAGGCGTCCTCGCGGGTCTTCAGCGTGCGCTGGGCAATGCTCAGCTGCATGTCGTAGGACAGCAGGGCGAAGTAGCTCTGGGCAACCTGGCCGGCAATCGAAAGACGCAGCGCCTCATGACTGAGAACTGTCTGCAGCAGGACGTTGGTCAGTCTGGTGTAGGCATTGCGGGTGGCGCCCCAGAAGTCAAGCTCCCAGCTGGCCGCCAGCTGCCCCTGATAGGTGGTGTACCACTTGTTGCTGGTTCTTCCCGGACCAAAGGCGGAGTTGGGCTGCTTCTCGGAAACGCCTGTCGCGGAGGCACTGCCCTCGGCATTGAGGGACGGCCACAGAGAGGAGGAGCCCACGCCCGCCTGAGCCGCTGCCGAGCGGATGCCCGCCATGGAGCCGGCGAGGTCCTGATTGTTCTTCAGGGCCTCCTCAACCATCTTGTTGAGCACAGGATCATTGAAGCGCGTCCACCAGTCCGTGTTCAGGGGCTGGGTTGCCGGCGTCAGCTTGGTCCAGGCTTCCGGGATGTCCATCTTGGGCTGCTCGTAGTCGGGAGCGAAGGAGCAGGCGGAAAGCATTGCTCCTAGCGCAAGGCAGACAAACAGTCTTGGAAGGATCTTAGACACTAGGCGATTACCTCCTCTTCCTCACTGCCCCTGCCCTTGTTGGGATCGGACTTGCCCCTGAGCTTCAGGGAGATCTTGGTCACGATGACAAAGAAGAGGGGAATGAAGAGTGTCGCGATGCAGGTGGAGAAGAGCATGCCGCCGATAACGGCAGTACCGATGGCATGCCGGCTGTTGGCGCCAGCACCGGTGGAGATGGCCAGAGGCACAACGCCAAGGATGAAGGCCAGCGAAGTCATGATGATGGGACGGAAGCGGAGGCGGGCCGCATGCATGGCGGCGACGCCGAGCTCGCGTCCCTCGCGCCAGGCGGCCACGGCGAACTCAACAATCAATATGGCATTTTTGGCCGAAAGGCCAATCAGTGTCACGAGGGCGACCTGGAAGTACACGTCGTTGGAGAGGTCGCGCAGCCAGGTGGCCACGAAGGCGCCGAGGATGGAGAAGGGCACCGAGGCCAGAACGGCCACGGGCAGGGACCAGGATTCGTACTGGGCGGCCAGGATCAGGAAGACCATGACCAGGGCCATGACGAAGATGATGCCGGTGTCGGCGGTGGACAGGCGCTCCTGCAGGGAGGAGCCGGCCCAGCCGAGGCTGTAGCCCGCAGGCAGCACCTCGCGGGCGGTTTCCTCCATGGCGTCCAGCGCCTGACCGGAGGTGTAGCCGTCGGCGGGATTGCCCATGATGCGCGAGGCCGGGAAGACGTTGTAACGGTCCACGGCCTGGGGCGCGGTGCGGC
>JAUNSE010000069.1 GCA_030539415.1 Desulfovibrionaceae bacterium | reverse complement strand
GGGAGAGTCGGGAGCCGTCCGGCAGGATGAGGGCGGTTCTGTCCGGATCCTCGGCGGCATGGCGGAAGAAGGGGCCGTGCAGGCTCTCTGGCAGTGCCGGCAGGCTTTCGGAAGTCGCGCGGTTTGCCGGCAGATCGCAGAAATCAAATTCGGAATCCAGGTTCATTTCAAGGGCGCAGATCTGCTCCACCAGCCGGCCGAAGGCGGCGAACATGCTGTCCGCCAGACCCTCGGGGAAGAGCTCGTCGGCGGCGTCCCAGACCAGGAGCAGCCCGTCCTCGGTCTCGTACTGCTGGAAGTCCAGCCAGACCTGCGGAGTCTGGGAGACGGCATAGGCCAGAGAGCCCAGCGGGCCGAAGCGCCTGTTCATGAGGCCGGACCCCAGATTGCCGGCAAAGACCACCGAGCCCGCGGGCATGGCGCCGGGGCGCAGCCTGGCCAGATCCCGCAGCACGCGCACGCCGGAATACGATGTGTGCCCCATGTCCTCGTAGAGGCGTCCCTTCATGAGCCGCAGGCTCTCCGCAAAAGTCCTGTTCTCCGAGCAGTCGGCCTCGAGCAGGAGCAGGGTGGTGCAGTCGCAGACCATGTCGTCCGCCTCATGACCGCTTTCGCGGCCCGAGACGGGCAGGGAGAGGGTGAAGCGGGCGGACTCGCTGAACCTGGCCAGCGTCTCGGCATAGGCCGTCAGCATGGCCAGGGCCGGGGTGGCGCCGAGGGCCGCCGTCTTGTACTGCAGGGTCTTCACCTGGCTGCGGGGGACAAGGCGCGAGCGTCTGACCACGCGCTGGCCGCGCACGGTCTCCGGCTTCACGCGCTTGGGCAGCATGGGCGGGGGCGGCAGGGTGGCGATGCGCTCCTGCCAGTACAGCCTGTCCTCTTCCTCCTGCCCCGCGCGCTCCCTCTCCTGCGCGGCGAGCCAGGCGGCCGGATCCCAGTCCGGGCGCGCGGTCGGGATGGCGCCCGTGTCGTAGGCCGCGCCCAGATCGCGCAGCATGACGGCGATGCCGCGGGCATCGGCTGCCAGCATGTCGCAGTCAAAATGCAGGCGCACGCGGGAGTGGGGCAGCAGGCTCATGGCAAGGCCGGCAACACAGCCCTCCTCCACGGGCAGGACGCGCCGCGAGAGCTGCTCGCGCAGTTCGGCGAGCCTTACGGCGGGGTCGCTGTCCTCGCGCAGATCATGCAGGACAAAGCTTTCCGCATGGCCGCGCGGCATGATTTCCTGGCGGCCGTCGGCCGTGACGCGCAGGCGCAGCATGGGGTGGCTTGCGAGGAGCAGCATCCAGGCCCTGTGCATGCGCTCGGGGTCGAGCTCCAGGGCGTCCAGCTCCATGTAGAGATGGCAGCCCACGCCGCCCAGGGGCTGATCGGATCTGCGGCCTATCCAGTAGGCGTGCTGCAGGTCGGTCAGCGGGAAGGTGCGGTCCGCGCCCTTTTGGGCGGGAGCGTCGGCTCCTGTCTCCGCGGGCTGATCGGGGCCCTCCGTCCCGCCGGATGCCCCGGCCCTGCCGCCGGCCTCGCGCAGGCCGGCCAGCTCGAGCCAGGCGCGCAGGGTGGGCCGCTCCACAAGGTCCGCGAAGGCGATTTTGAGGCCCGCCTTCCTCCACTGAGCCACCAGGCGCATCAGGCGCAGCGAGTCCAGGCCCAGTTCCAGCAGATTGTCGTCCTCGCCGAAAGGCAGGGGCTCGGGCATGAGGGCCGTCACGGCCGCGCGGATGTCCTCTTCCCCGATGCGGGCCTTGCCCTGTGTCTTGTCCGGCATGTCATCTCCCCCGGGCCTGGCGGCCCTGTTCCTGCGCCATGAGCGTCAGTTTTCGCTTGTCCAGTTTGCCCACGGCAGTCACGGGCCACTCGTTCACATATTCCAGCTGATCCGGCAGCTTGAAGGGCGCGGCTCCCCGCTCCGCGAGCCAGGCGCGGATTTCGGCCAGCCCCGGCCGCTCCTCTCCGGCCGGCAGGATGAAGACGCACTGCCGCTCGCCGAGCATGCGGTCCGGCACGCCCACCACCGCGCAGCCGGCCGCGGCCGGATGCTGCAGGAGCCTCAGCTCGTTTTCCCTGGCGGAGAACTTCTCGCCGGCGCGGTTGATGATGTCCTTCAGCCGCCCGACGATGCGGATCCTGCCGTCCTCGGTCCATGCGGCGATGTCGCCGCTGCGGTACCAGCCGTCGGGAGTCAGCCACTGCGCGTTCGTCCCGGCATCCTGCATGAAGTAGCCCGAGAGCAGGCATGGTCCGCGGAAGAGAAGCTCCCCCTCCTCGCCGGGGGGCAGGTCCCGGCCCGCACTGTCCACCACGCGCAGCTCGTCCTCCTCGAAGAGGGGAAGGCCCTGGCGCTGGCCCTCGTCCCGCGCGGCCTCGGGGCCGCATTCGGAGTAGCAGACACAGCCCTCGGTGAAGCCGTAGGCCTGGCTGATGCCGCAGCCCAGACGCTTTTCGGCCTCGGCCAGGGTCTCCGCGTCCAGAGGGCCGCCGCCGACCTGGACAAGCTCGAGGCTCGAAAGGTCGGTGTCGTCGAATTCTCGCGCGTCGGCCCAGGCCCTGAGCAGGGGCGGCACGGCCGGCATGTGGGTGACGCGCTCGCGCTCCACGAGGTCGAAGACCGTGTCGAAGCTGGGGCTTTGCGCGATGACGGCCTTCGCCCCCAGCGAGAAGGCGCCGAGAATCCCCGGACAGCCCATGCTGAAGTGATGGCCTATGGGCAGGGTCACCAGATAGACAGAGTCCTTGGTCATGCCGAGGCGCAGGGCCGAGGCCGCGGCGGCGGCCATGTACTGATTGTGGATTTTGGGCACCATCTTGGGCAGGTTCGTGGTGCCGCCGGTCATGATGACCAGCGCCGCCGAATCCGGGGACGGGTGGGGAAGGTCGGCAGAGCCGTCCCGGCCGGCCCCGGCCCCCTCCGCCTCGATCTCTTCCAGGGCCGCGACCCCGGGAGCTTCCGCGTCGCTCGCCAGAAGCACGAGGGAGTCGTGGCGGGCCTGCATGGCGCGCATCATGGGCAGATAGCCGTAGCCGGCATGACGATTGGGCGCGAAGTACACCGCGGGCGTGACGGCATCGCAGAAACTGTCAAGATCGGCCTCGCGCCAGGCCGGCAGGGTGAGCACGGGGATGACGCCCAGCCTCAGGCAGGCGAAGCAGGCCAGCACGAACTCCATGCTGTTGGGAAACTGCAGTATGGCCCGCATGCCGGGCCGGATCCCCCGCGCGTGCAGTCCCCGGGCGATCGCCTCGACACGCCGGTGCAGCTCCGTATAGGTCAGGCAGCGTCTGCCATCCGCCAGGGCAGGACGGGAGCCGAAGCGGTCTGCCCAGTCCGCGAGCTCCTGGCCGAGCGATTTCGGCCGGCACACAGAGGAAAAAGAAAAACGTCTGCTGAGTGTGTTCATATGCGAATTTCACTTTCATTTTCAGATCTTGTCCCTGACATCCTGTCCCCGGCCGCGTGTCAGCAGGCAGCCGGACAGGCTGCCATGTCATGGGCCAGCAGGCCGCGCAGGCGGTCCGTCATGCCGTTGGCGGGATCGGCCAGGAAGAAGTGCCCTCCGGGGAGGGTGTGCATTTCGAACGAGCCGGTGGTGTAGCCGCGCCAGGCCTCTATCTGATCGGGGGTCGCCTCGGCGTCCTCGCTGCCGCAGAAGGCGGTGATGGGCACGGAGATGGGGGTGCCGGGGCGGTAGGCGTAGGTCTCGTCCACGGTGAAGTCGGCGCGCAGGATGGGCATGAACAGGCGCATGAGCTCGCTGTGCTGCAGGGCCTCGGCGTGCGGCGTGCCGAAGCGGCCGAGCTCCCTGATGAAGTCCTCGTCGTCGAGCTCGTGCAGCGGGCGGCTCTCCTCGTGTTCGGGCGAGGGGCTGCCGGAGACGAAGAAGCGCACCGGCATGGGGGCGCCCAGCCTGCGCAGCTCGCGGATGGTCTCGAAGGCCACTCTGGCGCCCAGACTGTGGCCGAAGAGGGCGTAGGGCCTGCGCGTCCAGGGCAGGATGGCCAGAGCCGCTCCGCGGGCCGTCTCCTCCAGGCTGTAGAGCAGGGGCTCGCACAGCCTGTTCTCGCGTCCCGGAGGCTGTATGGCGTAGATGCTGCCGGGCAGGGCGCGTATCCAGTCGCGGTAGGCCGAGGCGCCGCCGCCGGCGTGGGGGAAGCAGAACAGCCGCACTGGGGCGTCGACTATTTTGTGAGGGGTGATCCAGCTGCCCATGAGATGCTCCTTGCGGGATCTGTCAGAAACTGTACTTCAGTCTCGTCCAGATCTGCGAATTCTTGGTCATTTCCCTGTAGGTGCCGTCAGATCCGTCTATCCAGTCGATGCCGGCGGCGATGGTCATGCCGTCCATCAGGGAGTATTCCACCTGAAATCTGTCGGCCCAGGCCCTGTCGTCTGTCATGACATAGAGCATGTTGGAGACGGTCAGCGTCTGATTGAGGAACTTTTTGGAGATGTTGAGAGTGCCTGTGTGGCGGTGCTCCTTCGAGTTCAGATCCTCCTCGTAGTCCAGGATCTGCTCGTCGGAGAACTGGGCCGTCACCGACCAGTCGCCGCCCGGGGACCAGTCCACGCCGACCAGCCACTTGACCGTGTTCTTGCGGCGCACCGAGTCGCCCGGCGTCAGGGCGGTGAGGTGCCTGTCCAGGAAGACGGCGCCCTCGGCGCGGAAGACAAAGTCCGACCAGGGCACGGAGACGTCCAGGCCCAGCACGGTCATGCGCTTGTACTTCGGGGTGATTTCCACATACGGGCCCTGGGCCGAGTACACGACGGCGCTGTCGTAGACCGGCAGATCGTCCCAGGTGTGCAGCACGGAGGCGGAGATGTCGAAATTGGAGAAGTAGCCGGCCACGCGCATGCCGAACTCGCTGTTTTCCAGCGAGAAGGGCGGCAGCTCCGAGTCGCGCATGCGCATGTAGGGGCTGTCCGAGAAGGAGAAGAGGGCGCCCCAGGGATCGTCGCGCTCGGGGAAGACCGCGGGCCGGAACTCCGGTATCCAGACGAGGTCCGTCACCAGCGTTTCGCCGGAGAGGCGCAGCAGGGCGGCGGTGACCGGAATGCGCATGTTGTCCAGGTTCCGGTTCATGAAGTCGCTGTAGTCCACCGGGCAGATGTTGTCCGTGACGCGCAGGCCGTCGGCCTTGCCCCAGACGATGATCTGCCGGCCGAAGCGCAGCGACCAGCTGTCGGACGCGTACTCGAGCCAGGCCTCCCTGGGCGCTATGTGCGAGTTCTGGTCGACAATCCAGTTGAGCTCCGCGTCCAGGGACACAAAGCCGTAGAAGGACGACCAGTTCACGGCCGCCTCGGCGCGGCCCTGCACGCGCGAGGTGATGGGCTCGTCCGTGGAGAGCAGGCGCGTGCCGTGTATGGTTTCCAGCCAGCCGGAGAGCTGCACGCTGTCGCTCAGCCAGTCGCCCACCTGCTCGTACCATTTTGCCGGCTCCTGCGGCTCCGCCTCCCGGCAGAAGGCCTCCGCCGGGGCGAGCAGGCAGAAGAGGAGCGCAAGCAGGACGAGCGCCGGGGCGAAGACCGCGCGCAGGCCGCGCCCTGCCCTGACGCCCGCGGAGCGCCCGGCCGGGCCGGCAGGCGCGAAGGCCGAGGAGAAGCCCATCCCGCTCCCCCGCTAGGCCGCGCAGCCGCGCAGAATGTTGATGCGGTCCTCGCCGATGCGCTCGCGCATCTCCCGGTCGCGTATGCCCATGCCCTCTCTGGGAGCCATGTTCAGGATGCCGAGCTTGCCCACCTGGGAGCCCGCGTGGATGCGGCAGATGGCGTCAGCGGTGTGGTCCAGGGTGTAGACGTCGGAAAGCACGGGATTGACCATGCCCTTGCAGATGAGGCGGGTGGACTGCATGGCCTCGTGGTAGTTGGCGCCGTGCGAGCCGATGATGGACTTGACCGTCTGCCAGAGGTAGCGGTTGTCGAAGACATGGTTGTAGCCGGAGGTGGAGCCGCAGGTGACGATCTTGCCGCCGGTCTTCGCCAGCGCGACGCTGGCCGCGACGGTGGCGCGGCCGGGGTGCTCGAAGACGATGTCGCCGTCCTCGCCGCCGGGGAGGCGGCGGATCTGGGCCTGGCGACGCAGGATCTGGCGGCCCGTGGTCATGCCGTGCTCGTCCACGAAGAGTTCCTTGCCGGGCTCGCGGTGCAGGACGATGACGCGCTCGCAGCCCAGCCTGCGCACCACTTCGGCCTTCTTCTCGGAGGAGACCACGGCAATGGGGATGCCGCCGCCGTTGCGCACGAGCTGTATGGCCACGCAGCCCAGTCCCCCGGCCGCGCCCCAGATGAGGACGTTGTCGCCCTGGCACATGCGCGCGCCGTTGCGGGAGACCAGCATGCGGTAGGCGGTGCTGGTGACCAGGTTCATGGAGGCGGCCTCCTCCCAGGACAGATGCTCGGCCTTGGGCAGCAGCTGATGCTCCTGCACCACGGTGTAGTGGGCGAAGGCCCCGTAATTGGTCTCGAAGCCCCAGGCGCGGCCGTGCGGATCCTGCACGGCGTCATTGAAGACTTCCGGTTTCTCCACGTCCACCACGGCGCCGTGTATGGTCACTCTGTCGCCGGGCTTCCACTGGCTCACCGAGGGGTGCACGCGCACGATGACGCCTGCCGCGTCGCCGCCGATGATGTGGAAGTTCTGATTGTGCTTTCTGTTCTGGGGGCGGAGCTTGGAGAAGTCGCCGAGATACTTGAAGCCGGAGGCCGGCTCGAACACGCTCGACCAGACATTGTTGAAATTCACGGCCGAAGCCATGACGCCCACCAGCACCTCGCCCGGGCCGAGCTCGGGGACGGGCACCTCTTCGTAATGCAGCGATCTGCGCGGATCCTTCTCCCAGAAACTCTGGCCCTCGAACATGTCCGCCTCGTCCCTGTGCAGCGTGACCGCGGCCATGCTCTGCGGCAGGGGACAGTTGGCGAAGTCCTCGGATCTGGCGTCGGGATCTTCGGCAAGCTCGACAAAGCACTGGCTTTCAGAGTACATTTTCCTACCTCTTGTCATCTGATTCCGCACAAAAAGGCCGGCCTTCTGACCGCGGGCTTTACGAGAGACATGCGGACAGCGGGCCGAAGCTTTCGGCGGGAATGCTGTGTTCATGCGGGATGTGTTGCGTGCGGCCTCTGCCGTGACCGTTCCGCGGGATCCGTCCCGCCTCGCGCGGTTTCAGGTCCTGCGGAGAGCGGAGCCCTGTTGGCGCAGGGCTCCGCTTGCGGTTCTGCCGGACGGCAGAAGGTCAGGAGCTGCCAGGCGCGGCTGCGCCGTGGCAAAAGGGTTGAAGGTTGAAGAAAAAGCGGGCGGCGCCGCGCGGACGGTTCGGAGTGTGCTGGTCCGAAAAGGCCGCGAGCGGGCGCGCCCGGCCCTGGAACTGGACCGACAGGGCACAGGTCAGGTGCCGCATGGCCATTGGAGGACGCGTCGGTCGCAGGGTGAGAGCCAAGACCATCCCTCATGCGCATGAGGAATGCCGCTCTCGGGAAGCCTGGATGGGAGGCCTCCTTTCAGCCGGAAAAAGCCGGCGGCCGGCTGAATTTCTGTGATTTGTCCGCTGCTGTCGGACAGCGCGGCAGGGGATGGCTGCGGCCAGGCCGCAGTGCATGAGCCGGCCCGTCTTCAGGCGGGCCGGATGTCGGCAGATGTCCCCGGCATGTCCCGGGGATCTCCAAGGGGGGAGAGACGCTTCGGCTGAAGAGGTCCGCGCCAGGTGACAGGGCAGCCGTCAAGACCGCAGACTGTCCCGCAGCACACAAGGGAGAGTCTGGCCGAAGCTTTGCACGCTGTCCCGCCGCTTCATGCGGGACACGTGAAGACGCCGAACGGCTGTCCGCACACCGACGCCGTTGTCAGCAGAAAAGTAGAACGCTTGTCGCAAAAAAAAGAGGCTCAAGCCGCAGGGGGCGGCAGCGCAACTGACCTGTATGAAATGTATACAGAATGTGAAATTCTTTTTCAAGGTTTTCCGTACGTTTTTCTGAATTTTCCTTGTAGGCGTATAATGCCCGGACAGTTATCGATACTGGTTTGTGATACTGTAATAGCTCGTTATAACGAAAGGATGTTTTTGCAAAACAGGGCGGAAATATCTGATCATTAAATGCATGAAAGAATGATTTCAGAGTCACGCTTCGCGCAATAAAAAAAATGACTTTTCCGTGTGTCTCTCTGTCATTGTCAGCATGCGGTGAAAGCACTTTTGCGGCATGCCGACTGTTCTTCAAATCTGTGATGCATGCACTCCGCAGGACAAGAGCGAAAACGCGCCGAAAGCGACCTCCCATGCGCGATACTGCGGCCTCATTGTCCCGGCAATCAGGGGAGAGGACGGGGAA
>JAUNSE010000599.1 GCA_030539415.1 Desulfovibrionaceae bacterium | reverse complement strand
AGGAGCAGTTGACTATGGCTCCGCCGCCGCTCTTCTGCATGGCAGGGATCTCGTACTTCATGCAGTTCCAGATGCCGCGCAGGTTGACGGCGATCACATGGTCGAAGTCCCAGCCTTCGGTCTCGGCCATGTCCGTGCGCACGGCGGCGTGCACGCCCACGCCGTTGAAGGCGCAGTCAAGACGCCCGAAGGCCGCCATGGCCGTGTCCACGGCCCGCGCGACCTCTTCCTCCTTCGACACGTCGCACAATATGCCCTGGGCGGCGAAGCCCCGCGCCCGCAGCTCCGCGGCCCGGTCCATGACCGTTTCCGAGAAGTCGGCCAGCGCCACCGCGGCGCCGGACTCGGCGAACATGCTGGCGCAGGCCCAGCCTATGCCCATGGCCGCGCCGGCCACAAAGGCCGTCTTTCCGTCAAATCTGAGATCCATTCATCCTCCATGCGCACTGTGCGGCGCCTGCCGGTCACCCCGGCGGCGGGGCGGGCGCGGAAGCCGCGCTGCCGGCTCCCCCTGCCCGCAGCCGCTCCCGCGCCCTGTCCGGAGCCCTTGTCCGGTCTGTCATGAAGACAGCATGCGGCTCCTTTCTTGCCCCAGTATTGCCGTTTTCTTTCAAAACCTGTCAGCGGCCCCTTCAGCTGCTGCGCACCGCCCGGCAGGCGCGCCTGCCGGCTGTCTGCCGGTCCTTTCCCGGTTTCGGGCCCGGCGCCCCGGCGGCGGGGGAGCCGCTTCTCCGGTCTCCCGGCCTGAAACGGCTCCCGGCCAGCGGCCGGCCTACATGACGGTGTAGCCGCCGTCCATGGCCCAGGTCTGGCCGATGGCAAATCCGGCATAGTCGCTGCACAAAAAGAGCTCCATGCCGGCTATTTCCTCGGCCCTGCCCATGCGCCCGAGCGGTATCGCGTCGATGACGCGGGCCATGTGCCCGGGCGAGACGGCGCAGGCATGCTCCACCATGGGTGTCGCGCACGTGCCCGGGCAGACGCAGTTGATGCGCACGCCCCGGCGGGCATAGTCCAGCGCCGCCGTTCGGGTGAGGCCCACCACGCCGTGCTTGGAGGCCGTGTAGGCGCTGATGCTCGGAATGCCGGCAAGGCCGCCCTGGGAGGAGCAGTTCACGATCGCCCCGCCGCCGCTTCCGAGCATGGCCGGAATCTCGTGTTTCAGGCAGTTCCATATGCCGCGCAGATTGACGCCGATCACGCGGTCGAAGTCCGATCCTTCGGTTTCGGCCATGGGCCTGCGCACCGCCGCATGGATGCCGGCATTGTTGCAGGCGCAGTCGAGGCGTCCGAAGGCCGCCATGGCCGCGTCCACGGCCCGTGCGACCTCTTCCTCCTCCGACACGTCGCACACTGTGCCCTGCGCGGCAAAGCCCAGAGACCGCAGTTCCTCGGCCCGCTCCATCACCGTTTCCGAGAGGTCGGCCAGCATCACGGACGCGCCGGCTTCGGCGAACATCCGCGCGCACGCCCAGCCTATTCCCATGGCCGCGCCCGTCACAAAGGCCGCCTTTCCGTCAAAGCGTATGTTCATCGTCCGCCTCGCCTCTATTTCGGGGTGCGCGTCGCCTGGGTATGGAACCACACCACGTCATCGGGCG
>JAUNSE010000598.1 GCA_030539415.1 Desulfovibrionaceae bacterium | reverse complement strand
GAAGTGCACGATCATCCTGGTCGTGACGTCAAAGTCCGCGATGACGCCTTCGCGCATGGGCCGCACGTTGCGGACGCGGTCCGGCGTGCGCCCGCGCGAGCTCTTGGCCCTGGCGCCCACGGAAAGGACCTCGCCGGTGCGGACGTCCAGGTCCACCACCGAAGGCTCGTTCACCACTATGCCGCCCTTCTTGGTGAAGAGCAGCGTGTTGGCGGTGCCCAGGTCCATGGCGATGTCCCGGGCGAAAAGACGCAGGAAACGGTTCCAGAAAAACATCTATCAGTCTTCTTTGTCGGTCTTGACCGGCTTGTAGGGTTCGGAGTTCGGATTGTGCGCCCTGGGCCCGCGGGTGTAGACCGGAGCGAGCTCCATGGTCTCGCGCAGGCGGTAGCGCAGGTAAATGTTTTCCGTGTGCACGGTGAGCAGGCCCACGGCCTCGTTCAGGAAGGTGCGCATGGTCTCGTTCACCGGATGCACCTTGGTGTGGCCGAGGCACGGGCAGGTTCTCGCTGGTGCCGAAGAGCGCCGGGGGACGGCCGTCCTCGCCGGTCTGGATGACGGCCTGGCCGTTGCGGAAGACCCAGCCGCACAGGCCCGAGGACATGGACTGGTAGAAGGGCTCGCTGCCGCGCACGAGCACCGGCTGGTTCTCGGCGTTGATGGAGTAGGACTCGCCCTGCACCGCCACCGAGGCGAAGGCGCAGTAGTCGAAGCCCGCGGCGTCCGCCACGATGCGCAGAAAGCCGGAAATGTAGTTGTTCCAGCTCTTGTAGCGCACCCTGAGCTGGTCCAGGGCCTCGAGTCTCGCGAAGTAGAGGGGGATGTCGCCCACGCGCGAGTCCTGGCTGTCCAGGGAGTGCATGCTGGAGAGGATGGCCGCGAACATCTGCAGATGCTTGTGCTCGCGCTCGGCAAAGGAGTACTGGCGCTTGGTGTCCACGCACAGGGCGCCGCCGCCGGGCAGCGGGCAGCCCATGAAGGCCTTGATGCCGGCCTCCTCGCCGTCCGCGTAGTAGAGGAGGCTGCCGTGGCTCTCGTTGAACTGCGGCACCTCCAGCGGCTTCCTGTTGGCCGTTATCCAGCCCACGAGCCCCTGGCCCCCGCGGATGCGCACATCGGGCAGCACCTTGTCGCCCAGACTGAAGTAGGCCGTCAGCCGGCATTCGGCGCCGTCGCCCCCGTCCGCCGTCGCGGGCAGGAAAAGGACCACCGAATAGGCGTCGAAGACGCTCGCGATCACGGACAGCATCTGCTGCTCCAGGGTGGCTATGCGTGTGTTCATGGGCAGGATTCTCGCGGCGCGGTTCGCGGGCGCCGTGGGCGCCCCCGGGCACGCGCTCTGGGGGAAGGGGTGAAGAAGGGGTGCGGGGCCGTACCGCCGGCCATGAGGGGCACTTCCGAATTGGGGGACTCTAGCATGCCCATGCCCGGCCCGCACGAAAGTCCGCGGGCCGGCCCCCGGGACGGGGACGGGGGCCCGGACGGGCCGGAAGCTTTGTCCCTTCCCATCCATCCCGGCCGCTCCGGCATTTTTTCCACTCCGGGCACCTTGCTTTTTTCTCATTTGTCCCTAACTTCTTGTCAGCAATACCAGCAAATCC
>JAUNSE010000597.1 GCA_030539415.1 Desulfovibrionaceae bacterium | reverse complement strand
ACAGCCCGGCGACCGCATTCTGGTCATGCCGAAATTCGACTCCAAGAACCTCGCCCTGGTCAAGGACGTGAGCCAGGTGCTCTATCAGATGGCCGTGGCCGTCAAGATTGCCGTGGGCTTCTAGGAGCGGCGTCATGGGATTCACCCTGGAATTCGAGGGGCGTCCGTACATACTTGCGGATAACAAAGCCCCCCTCTTCTGCATAGCAGGGCCCTGCGCCATAGAGAGCCGCGCCCACGCTCTGGAGACAGTAGAGGCACTGAAAGGCATCTTTGCCGAAGCGGATATTCCTTTCATCTACAAGTCCAGCTTTGACAAGGCCAACCGCTCATCCTGTGCCTCCTACCGCGGCGTGGGCATGGCCGAAGGTCTCTCCATTCTGGCCGATGTGCGCGAGCGGCTGCACGTGCCTGTGCTGACAGACGTGCACGAGCCTGCTCAGGCCGCTCCAGTGGCCGAGGTAGCGGACATGCTGCAGACGCCGGCCTTCCTCTGCCGCCAGACGGACCTCATCGAGGCTGTGGCCCGCACGGGCAAGCCCGCCAACATCAAGAAGGGCCAGTTCCTGGCACCCTGGGAGATGGAAAACGTCCTCCAAAAGGCCCGGGCGATGGGCAATGACCGCATCTGCCTCTGCGAGCGGGGCACAAGTTTCGGCTACGGCAGTCTTGTCGTGGACATGCGCGGCCTTGAAATCATGAAGCGCACCGGCGCGCCGGTGATCTTTGACGCCACCCACTCCGTGCAGCTTCCCGGCGCCCTGGGCGACCGCTCAGGCGGACAGCGGGAGTTCGTGCCCGTGCTGGCCAGAGCCGCGCTGGCCGTGGGCGTGGCGGGACTCTTTATGGAGGTTCATCAGGACCCGGACAGGGCTCCCTGCGACGGCCCCAACATGCTGGCCATCAGGGACCTGTCTGCTCTCTTGAAGCGGCTGAAGGCCTTTGACCGTCTGGCCAAGGAGGACCTGCAGTGAAAGTCATATGTGTGATTCCTGCCCGCTATGCCTCCACCAGGCTCCCGGGCAAGCCGCTTCTGGATATCTGCGGCAAGCCGCTCATTCAGCGCGTCTGGGAGGTCGTCTCTGAGGCTCGCGGCATGGACGAAGTCATTGTGGCCACGGACGATGCCCGCATCGCATCCTGTGTGGAGGGCTTCGGCGGCAGAGTCTGCATGACCTCCCCCGACTGCGCCTCCGGCTCCGACAGAGTGCGCGAAGTCGCGGAATCAGTGCCGGCTGACGTCTATATCAATGTGCAGGGAGACGAGCCTCTGCTTGAACCTGCGGCCATAGAGCGGCTTGCCGCCGTCTTCAGAGAGGACGCATCCGTGCAGGCCGCAACCCTGTGCAGCCGCATCAGCCCGGAACAGGGCGCCTCTCCCAATCAGGTCAAGGTGGTCTGCGCCGGCAATGGGGACGCCCTGTATTTCAGTCGGGCCGTCATCCCCTTTGCGCGGGATGCCGGCACCGAAGTCACCTATCTGGGGCATATCGGCATCTACGCCTATAGGGCTGAGGTGCTGAAGCGCTTTGCCTCTCTTCCGCCCTCCCCGCTGGAGCTTGTCGAGAAGCTTGAACAGCTTCGCCTGCTGCAGGCCGGTATT
>JAUNSE010000596.1 GCA_030539415.1 Desulfovibrionaceae bacterium | reverse complement strand
CTGCTGGACGTCACCCCCCTGTCCCTGGGCATTGAGACCATGGGTGGCATCAACACCAAGCTCATTGAGCGCAACACCACCATCCCCGCCAAGAAGAGCCAGATCTTCACCACCGCCGCTGACAACCAGACCCAGGTGGACGTCCATGTCCTCCAGGGCGATATCGGCGCCGGCGTCGAGCAGCAGCGCCGCGCAGTCGAGCCTGCCGCCGGCTGCCGCAAGGTGCAGGGCCGTTCTGTCGTTCGCTCCGGGCAGATTCACGTCCGCTCCGGCCTGCAGCAGACGCCCGACCGCCGCGAGGCTTCCGCCCGCCGCGACGACGCCTGTCAGGGCCGTGCCGCCTTCCATGTTCTGCACGGACGGGACGGCCCCGCGCTCGAGCAGCAGTCCGGCAGTCTCCTCGTGCCGCTCCCTGACGGCCAGCATCAGCGCGGTGTCGCCATGGCAGTCCAGGCTGTCGATGCGGGCTCCGGCATCGAGCAGCATGGCGACGATTTCGGTGCGCCCCTCTTGGGCGGCCCGCATCAGCGCGCTGCGCTCGTCGCTGTCCCGGCGTTCGATGGCGGCGCCCCTGTCGAGCAGCAGTTCGACGGTGTCCTCATGGCCCAGTTCGGCGGCCAGCATCAGCGCGGTGTCGCCGTATTTGCCCAGGCTGTCGATGCGGGCCCCGGCGTCGAGCAGCATCTCGACGACTTCCGTGCGCCCCGATGCGGCGGCTCCCGCCAGCGCGGTGCGGCCGAGCGTGTCCCGGGGTTCCGTGGCGGCGCCCCTGTCGAGCAGCAGGCGGACGGTGTCCTCATGGCCCATGAGGGCGGCCGCAATCAGGGGGGTAATGCCCAGTCTGCACCGGCCGTCGAGGGGGGCTCCGGCATCGAGCAGCATGGCGACGACAGCCGTCTGTCCCTCGTCGGCGGCCGCTGTCGCGGCAGTCCGCCCTCTGGAGTCCGCAAGGCAGATGTCTGCGCCGCTTTTCAGGAGCAGTTCGACAATGTCGGCATTTCCGTGCTTCGCGGCCAGAATCAGCGCGGTCTCTCCCTGCACGAAGTCATATTCCTGCGTCTCCGGGGGCAGATCGTGCGGGCACCGGAAGTTCACGTCGCAGCCTTCGGCCAGCAGATCCCTGACATCCGCGGTGTAGCCGTCTGCGGCAGCTTCAAGAAGAAAAAAATTTGTGTCCATGTTCGGCCTCCTGTGCAGTCTCTGCTGCACACTGGTCCATGGGGGGTATGTCGCTTGCGAGTTCTTATTATATGACAGATTGCACAGGATTGCCACCTTTTTGCCGCACACCGGGGGCGGGAGGAGGCCCGTGAGGGGGCCTCCTCCGGGCCTGCCCGACCCGCCTTCCTGATCTGCCTTCCTGATGCGCCTGCCCGATGCGATTGTCAGGCCCGCCGTGCCCCGTGCCCAGCGAGCAGCTCCGCGAGCCTGCGGTTTTTTCTCTTCCCGGCCGCCATGAGCGGCGTCTCGCCGTTCTCGTCGGCCAGATTGGGATCTGCACCCCCCTCCAGGAGCGCCAGCACGGCTTCGGTCCCGCCCCGGCGCGCATATGGCGGCCGGGAAGGGGGCCATGGGCCGGGCGTCCTGTGCTTCGCCCGGCCCTAGTCA
>JAUNSE010000595.1 GCA_030539415.1 Desulfovibrionaceae bacterium | reverse complement strand
CCGAGCAGGTCGCGCAGCTCAAGGTCATTGACCGGGCTGCGCTCCATGGCCTGCATGTACAGAGTTTTGTCCACCTCCTGCCAGGACACCCTGCGGCCGAGGCTCCGCTTCAGCATCATGTCCAGCCAGATGCGCATGGCCCGTCCGTTCCCGTCCAGGAAGGGATGGGCCACGTTCATCTCCACATACTTGGCCGCAATCTCCTCGAATGTCCCCTCGGGCATCCTTTCCACGGCGGACAGCGCCTCCGTCAGATAGAGGCAGCTGGCAAAGCGGAAGTTCCCCTTGGAGATGTTGACCGTGCGGAAGCGGCCGGCAAAGTCGCACAGGCCGTCGAAGAGAGAGGCGTGTATCTGCCTGAGTCCCTCGGCGGTGCCGACCTCCACAGCATTGATGGCGTTCGTGGCAAAGAGCTGCACGGCCTTCTCCAGACTGGCCGCGTCAAAGCTCCCCGCAGCCTGCCGGGCCGCCGCATCCTGAAGGCTGAGTCTGCGCTTGCTCGGGACAAGGCCGTCCGGCGTGATTTTGCCGAGGCACGGCCCGGAAACCTTGCGGCTGCGCCCGAGCTTGGGGTCGAACTTTCTCGAGCATTCGTAGAGCCACCAGTTGTTTCCAATCTTCTTGATTTCCGTTCCCCTGGGACGGTCGAAATTGGCCACGTAGTCCGGTTTCTCGGTCATGAGGCGGCTCTCCAGATTGAATGTTCCCTACAGCAGTGTTGGATCATATAGCGAACCGCCCTCACCCGCAAGTCTCCTCCTCTGTATGAGCTTTATTTTACCTGCTTTTCATGTTTTTCAGGGTCGTGCAGCCGTCACCCGACATGCCCCTAATTGGGGAACAGACGCCGTCTCATCGGCATGTGCTGGCACAGGGAGCATGCTTTGACAGGCGCTCCAGTGTTGCCGACAGAGAGTGAGGCCGTCAGCATGACCGCATGGGAACGCTGCGAACAGAACGGACGACCGATCCGGGGGCCCGAGGTGCCGGACATTCCGGCGCCGCACATCCCCTGCCTGCTAAATCACCAGACCGATGTACTTCTCGAAGAACTTCTTCAGTTTGGCGATGATGCCTTCGGTCCGATCGCTGCTGTCGTCATCGAACAGGCTCCTGCGGGGCATGAGGTCCTGCAGATCCGTGCCGCCGGTCCTGAACTCGTTGTCGCGGAAGGCCTTCTCCATGTATTCCCTGGTCTCCTGCGGACGCAGGTTCTCCTGCTCGATCACCGCCTGCAGGTCTCTCTCCCTGCTCTCCGCGATATAGCGCTTCCAGTCGGCGATCACATCCTCTTCGACGATATTGGTGCTTTCGACGAAGTTTTCAATGAGCTCCTTCTTGCTGCGCAGCTCTATGCTGGAGTTCACGGCCCTGCGGATCTCCGCAAGAACCGTCTTGTCCTGGCCGTGGGCGGCGCGGTAGCGTTCCACCAGCAGCAGAATGTAGTCGATATTGACATCGACCTGGCGGACCAGTTCGGTCTCGAAGACAACATCCGAGACCACATCCTCCTTTTCCACCTTCTTGTGCTGTCTCAGCTTCTGGTACAGGTCAAGATAGATGCTCTGGTAGTCCTGCATCTCTATGGGCGTGAGGATTTCGTTGCCCG
>JAUNSE010000068.1 GCA_030539415.1 Desulfovibrionaceae bacterium | reverse complement strand
TGACCGCGATGACGATGACGACTAGTGCCGTTCCTGAACCTGTCCCGCGGGCCGCATGCCCGGACGCCTGACGCGTCTGCGCGCGGCCATGCCGGGCATCGCTCTTCCCGGGCGCTGCGGCCGCGCCGAAAAAAAACGGGACTTGTGGAATCACTTCCATAAGTCCCGAATTTCTTTCAATTCATGGTGGGCGGTACAAGACTTGAACTTGTGGCATCTGCCTTGTAAGGGCAGCGCTCTACCAGCTGAGCTAACCGCCCGCGGGATGTTTTGTGTAACCTCTGGGCCGCCGGCCTGTCAAGCCGGGCTGGCGGCGCCTGCCAGGCCGCGGTCTGGGAAATCCTAGAGACGGTCCAGATAGCACCTGTCCAGGAATTCCTCCATGGCACTGTCCGCCTTGCGGATGTAGTCCTGCAGCGGATAGACGCGGTTGCAGGACGGACAGCGCATGTGCGCCTCATGGCAGGAGCGCTCGACGAGCATGGCCTGCTGGCAGTGCGGGCAGGGCAGAGTCGTCTGCGCCTGTCGCGGAGGGAAGTAACCCATGTTGTGCCTCTCCGTTGAAGGCGGCCCGGGCAGGGCGCCTTCTGAAGGTTTGTTCGAAATAGGGGGGGCGGAGCCCCGGGATGCGCCCGGGCTCCGTGAAGGCGGTCAAGGCGCGGGGGAGATCCGCTGCCGGACCTCCCCCGCACCATCGATGCCGGCCTTGCCACGGCGGCATCCGCAAAACAGAAGCGGGAGAGGGCGCTGTCCGCAGCTTCTCCCGCGCGTTGAAAATTTGAAGAGGGAGGTCCACCCCATGGACCTCCCGGCGGGCATTCAGAACCGAGGAAGGCTCTGAAAAATGACTCCGGCCGGCATGCTGCGCGGGGTGAGCCGGTCCGAAGTCCGTCCATCAAAGGACGGAGAACACTGTCGCGCGTGCCGGACTAGTCCAGCCGTCTGCGCAGGAAGGCGGGCACTTCGAGCGCGCCGTCGTCGTAGTTGATTTCGTTCTGGCCGCGCAGGGGATTGTAGTAGTCCTCATGCACTTCGGGGATGGGCCCCTTCTCGGTGCGCCAGCGGTTGATGGCCTCGTCGCGGAACTCGCGTCTGTTGACGGCCGGCTGCGGAGCGGGCTGGGGCTGCGGCTGCTGCATCACCACCCTCTGAGCGGGCTGGGGCTGCGGAACCACCTGCTGCTGGCCCTGCGGATAGGCGTTGGGAATCAGCGGGTTCACGACCTGGCCCTGAGGCTTGGCCTTGTCGCCGCCGAGATTCGGGTCGGCCTCGATGCCCGTGGCCACCACGGTCACGTGGATCTCGTCTTCCAGGTTCTGGTCGAAGACCACGCCCACCACGATGTTGGCGTCTTCCGGCACGGCCTCGCGGATGCGCTCGCCGATGATTTCCATCTCCTCGCCGGTGATGTCCTCGGGCGCGGTGATGTTGTACAGGATGGCCTTGGCGGTGCCGAGGCACACGTCCTCCAGCAGGGGGCTGGTGATGGCGTTGCGGGCGGCGTCCTCGGCGCGGCTCTCGCCCCTGCCGGTGCCCATGCCCATGAGGGCAAGGCCGGACTCGGCCATGCAGGTGCGCACGTCGGCGAAGTCCAGGTTGATGTAGCCGGGGCAGGTGATGACGTCCGAAATGCCCTTGACGCCGTAGTACAGGACGTCGTTGGCCTTGCCCATCAGCTCGCGCAGCGGCGTGTTCTTGGGGGCGAAGGTCTTGATGCGGTCATTGGGGATGGTGATCAGGCAGTCCACGTGCTTGGCCAGCTCGTCGATGCCGGCCTGCGCGTAGGCCGCGCGCTTCTTGCCCTCGTAGCCGAAGGGGCGGGTCACGACGGCCACCGTGAGGGCGCCGTTCTTCTTGGCCGTCTCGGCGATGATGGGGGCCGCGCCGGTGCCGGTGCCGCCGCCCATGCCCGCGGTCACGAAGACCATGTCCGCGTTGGCGAGGGTCTGCTGGATCTGGGACAGACTCTCGTTGGCCGCCTCGCGGCCCACTTCCGGGTTGGAGCCGGCGCCCAGGCCGCGCGTGAGCTTTTCGCCCAGCTGCAGGCGCACGGGCGCGGGATTGGCGTTCAGGGCCTGCAGGTCCGTGTTGGCGCAGATGAATTCCACGCCGGTCAGGCCCAGGTCAATCATGTTTTTGACGGCATTGCCGCCGCCTCCGCCAACGCCCACCACAAGGATGCGCGCGCCGCCCGAAAAATTCGTGCCGTCAATTTGATCCATAATGGACTGTGACATGGCCTTCCTCACAAAATATAGAATACCCGCTTGCGCACGACTGTCCCGTCCCATGGGGTTGGAACCGCGCTGACGCGCCGGACGCCGTGCCGTTCAAAGTTGAAGTGTACCTCAGAGAGGCCCTGTTAGGCAATATCCTGAAACCACCTGCGCATGCGGCGCATGAGGCGGGAGAACAGGCCGTCCGGATCCTGGGCGTTGTCGATGGGCTCGTGATCCTCGACCTCGGCGGGAGCCGCCTGGGAGGACTGGGCGCCTTCGTTCAGGGCCTGCTGGGCCAGCTTCTTCTCGGCCCCGTAGTGCAGCAGGCCCACGGCCGTGGCGAACTTGGGATTGTTCACCACATCGGTCAGGCCCTTGACGTTGGTCGGATAGCCGAGGCGCACGGGCACGTTGAAGACCTGCTCGCCGAGTTCCACGCCGCCCTCGATCAGGGCCGCGCCGCCGGTCAGCACGACGCCGGCGCGGATGCGGTCCTTGCAGCCGGTGTTGACCAGGGTCCTGTCCACGAAGGTGAAGATCTCCTCCATGCGCGGCTCGCAGATGTCGGTCAGGGAGAGGCGGGAGAGCTTCTGCGGCGGACGGCCGCCCACGCTGGGCACCTCAATGGTCTCGTCCATCTGCACCAGGTCGCGCAGCGAGCAGCCGTACTTGATCTTGATGCGCTCGGCGCTCTTGGTGGGCGTGCGCAGGCCGAAGGCGATGTCGTTGGTCAGCGTGGAGCCGCCCAGCGGCACCACGGCCGTGTGCTTGATGGCATTGTTCTCGTAGATGGCGATGTCCGAGGTGCCGCCGCCGAGATCCACCAGGGCAACGCCGATCTCGCGCTCCTCGTCCGTCAGCACGGCCTTGGCCGAGGCCAGGGACTCGAGGACGATGTCCTCCACGTGCAGGCCCGCGCGGTTGCAGCAGTTGATGATGTTCTGCGCGCCGGAGACGGCGGCCGTGACGATGTGGACGTTCACCTCGAGGCGCACGCCGGCCATGCCGATCGGGTCCACTATGCCGCGCTGGCTGTCGACAATGAACTCCTGCGGCAGCGTGTGGATGACCTCGCGATCCGAGGGAATCGCCACGGTGCGGGCTGCCTCGAGCACTCTCGCCACGTCCGAGGCCGTGACTTCCTTGCTCTGCACGGCGATGACGCCGTGGCTGTTGATGCCCATGATGTGGCCGCCGGCGATGCCCACGAAAACAGAGGCGATGTTGCATCCGGCCATCTGGCCGGCGGCATCGACGGCCTGTCTGATGGAGCGCACGGTGTCCTCGATGTTGACCACCATGCCCTTGCGCAGTCCCTTGGACTCGCTGTCACCGATGCCTATGATTTTGAGCTGCCTGTCCTGTGACACCTCGGCCACGACAGCGCAGACCTTGGTGGTGCCTATATCCAGACCGACAATGAGTTCGGCGCCATTTTGTTCCATATGAGCCCCCCCATCCGCGGGACAAAATTAGATAGTGTGCATCGACGCGTCTGCGCCGGACCTACTGCGCTGCACTGCGCAGGACAACCCAGACGCGGCCGTCCGCCGCCCTGAGTTCCTGAACCCTTGCCAGCTCTCGTCTCCGGGCCAGATCGCCGAATGTCACTCCCAGTCTGGCAAAATTGCCTTCCCAGTCATCCGGGGACAAAGATAGACGCATTTCCCTATCTTCAAAGAACAAATCTATACCACGGCTGGGAGAAACGTCAACTGTGGCAACCGCACCCGGTTCAAGAGGAAGGGCCCCTGAACGAAGATCCTTCCATACTCTTGCGAGATACGGCAGCGCATCCTCGCACCCGGGGTCCACTGTCAGTATCGGAAGAGACATGAAATTCTCACTTTCCACAGGTGCAATTGGCTCACCCTTTTCATTAGCGTAGTACAGTCTGTTCTCGCGGCGGATCCAGAAGCTGGGCATCCGTTCCTGCACCCTGATGACAAAGCGGTCCGGCAGAATGCGCTGCACCGAGACATCCTCGACCCAGGGCGTCTCGCGCAGTCTGCGCTCCATGTCCGCCACCGAGACGGAAAAGGCGTTGGCGCCCTCCTCCAGTCCGGCGAGATTCAGGATCATGGCCCTGTTGAGACGGACATTGCCCGTAATGTCGATATGTCTGGTGACGAACGTGTCGCTGGTGTGTATCCAGTCGTAGAGCCACAGGCTGCCCTTGTAGACGCCGGCAAGGCAGCCGACGAAGAAGGCGAGGCCGCACAGCGCGAAGAAGGGCGTGCGCAGCCTGCGGGCCGCGCGGGCCGCCAGCGGGGGCCTGGCCGGCTCGAACTCGAAGTCCGCCGGTCCTGCCTGGGCGCCTTCCGCCGTCTGCGCCGCGCCCGCGGATCCCGCGGGTGCCTGTCCGGAAGGCGCACTCGCACTGTTCGCGGGCTGGCGGATCAGGGTGTTGCCCCTGGGCGGTTCAACCGCTTCGCCCGTCCGGGCCGCCGGATCGGGATCGCGCGGAAGACGCACGTTGCGGTCCGCGGCCACGTTCTGGCGCAGTCCGCTGAGCTGCGTGCGCGCCCGCTCGGTGCTCTGGGCGGCAAGGCCGGCCAGAATGTCCCGGTCGCTCACATGGCGCGGCTTTGCCGGCTGCGGGCGGGCGGCCCCGGCTTCCCGGGCCTCGCCCTCCCCTGCCCTCTCCTGCGCGCCGCGGCGCCTTTTCAGAAACAGCGGCACGGCACACCCCTGACTTCGAGGGCGAGCTCGACGCCGAAGCGATCGGCCACGGCCGCCCTCGCGAGCTTGAGCAGCTCCACGGCCTCGGTGGCCGTGCCGCTGCCGGTGTTGACAAGAAAGTTGGCGTGCATGGAGGACATCTCCACGCCGCCGAGCCTGCGACCCCGAAAGCCCGCCGCGTCGAGCAGCTGCCCGGCCGAACGGCCGTCCGGGGGATTTTTGAAGACACAGCCCGCCGAGCGCGCGCCCACGGGCTGGCGCTCCTTCTTGAGGGCCCTGGTGGCCTCGATCCGCTCCGCCACCGCCCGCGGCTCGTCCCGGTCGAGGGCCAGCACGCAGCCGGTCAGAAGCCAGAAGCCCTTCTTGATGCCCAGCGGGAGGAAGTGCCGGTAGCCCATCTCGATTCGGGCCGGCTTGAAGGTGCTGACCCTTCCCCGGTGCCAGATGTCGGCGCTGACAAGCCGGTCGCCGATGACCGAGCCGAAGGAGCCGGCGTTCATGGCCACGGCGCCGCCGACGCTGCCCGGTATGCCGGCCAGGCCTTCCAGCCCGGCAAAGCCCCTGTCGCGGCAGAAGGCCAGCAGGGAGGGCAGCGGCTGCCCGGCCGGGCAGGAAAGGAGCGTCCTCCCGCTGCTGTCCTCGCCCAGGAGCACGGGTTCGCCGCGCAGGTCGGCCCGCACGAGAAGCATCTCGTGATGGCCGTCCAGCCCCAGGATGTTGCTGCCGAGGCCGAGCGCGTACGGAGGCAGACCGATTGTCTCGATCTCCCGCCCCAGACGCGCCAGATCGGCCGTCTCCTCGACGATCAGGGCGGCGGAGCATGTGCCGCCAAGGCCCAGCGTGGTCAGCCGGGCCAGCGAGGGCCGTTCGACGAGGCGCATCACTCGCCCCTTTCAAGCCACGAGGGGCCCACGCGGTTGACGTTGCCGGCGCCTATGGTCAGCAGCAGGTCCCCGGGCTTGAGAATATCGTCCAGCGCCGTCTGCACGTCGTCCAGGGTGCGGCAGTAGGTCACGTGCGTCGTGCTCACCTGCCTTGTGCCCTGGGCCAGGCTTTCGCCGGACACGCCGGGAATCGGCTTTTCCGAGGCCGGATAGATTTCGGTCAGCACCAGCTCGTCCACCGAGTCGAAGACCTTGCAGAACTCGCCGAAATGGGCCTGGGTGCGGGTGAAGCGGTGCGGCTGGAAGACGGCCACGAGCCGCCTGCCCGGGAAGACCATGCGCGCCGTGGCCAGGGTGGCCTCGATTTCGCGCGGATGATGCCCGTAATCGTCATAGACCACGATGTCGTTGCGGCAGCCCTTGTACTCGAAGCGTCTGGCCACGCCGCCGAAGCCGGCCAGGCCGGCCTGGATGGCGCCGAAGGGGATTTCCGCCTCCAGGGCCACGCCGATGGCGGCCAGGGCGTTGCGCACGTTGTGCACGCCGGGCTGGGGCACGCTCACCTCGCCGAGCTTCTCGCCCTTGCGCCAGACCTCGAAGCGGGAGCGCTGGCCGAGCTCCAGGGGCACGGCGCGCAGCGTGTTCCATTCCATGAGGCCGTAGGTGACCACCGGGCGCTTCACTCTTGCCACAAGCCTGCGCACGCCGGGATCGTCGCCGCAGACCACGTTCACGCCGTAGAAGGGCACGTTGTTCATGAACTGCACGAAGGTGTCGTCCAGCTTCTCGCGGCTGCCGTAGTAGTCCAGATGATCCTCGTCCACATTGGTGACCACGTTGATGGTGGGCAGAAGGCAGAGGAAGGAGCCGTCGGACTCGTCGGCCTCGGCGATGAAGAAGTCGCCGTGGCCCAGGTGGGCGTTGGTGCCGTAGACGTTGAGGCGGCCGCCGATGATGACCGTGGGGTCGAGGCCGGCCGTGTCGAAGATGCTGGCCGTGAGCGAGGTGGTCGTGGTCTTGCCGTGCGTGCCGGCGATGGCGATGCCCTGCCGCAGGCGCATGAGCTCGGCCAGCATCTCGGCCCTCGGAATCACCGGGATGCCGAGGCGCCTGGCCTCCTCCACCTCGGGATTGTCCTCGCTGATGGCCGTGGACTTGACCAGCACCTGGACGCTGCCCACATTGGCCGCCGCGTGCCCGATGTGCACATCGCACCCCATGTCCCTCAGGCGGCGCACATTGGGCGAGTCCGCCATGTCCGAACCGGTCACGTCATAGCCCATGTTGAGAAGGACCTCGGCAATGCCGCACATTCCGGCGCCGCCGATGCCGACCATATGTATGCGTTTGATTCTGCTGTTCATGCTTGTCCTGTATCCTTGCTGCGGACAGAACCTCGCGGCCCTTTTCCGCTCTGTTCGCGATATGCCGCGCGGCCCCTATTCGGGGCGCACGCCGCGCCTGTCCGCGGCCGCGGCCTCCATCACCGTCACCACGTTGGCGGCGGCAAGGGGCGTGGCCAGGCACAGGGCCGACTGTGACATGGAATGCAGCCGGGCCGGATCGGCCAGAAGCTCCCGCAGCTGCGCGAGCAGGCCCCCGGCGTCCAGGTCCTTCTGCACCAGCAGGCGGGCCGCACCGGCCTTTTCCAGAGCGCGGGCGTTGAAGGTCTGATGGTCGTGGGCGGCCTGCGGGAAGGGCACGAGCAGCGAGGGCAGGCCCGTGCCGCAGAGCTCGGCCACCGTGCTCGCGCCGGCCCTGGTCAGTCCCAGGTCGGCCCAGGCGTAGGCCTGCTCCATGTCGTCCACAAAGGGGGCGACCCGGCAGTCGTCCATGCCCAGGGCCTGGTAGGCCCGGGCCACTTCCTGATAGTCCTTTTCGCCGGTCTGATGGATCACGCTGACGCCGGTCTCCTTGAGGGCGGGCAGGATTTCCATCATCAGCGCGTTCAGGGGATGGGCGCCCTGGGAACCGCCCACCACCAGCAGGTGGCGGCGGTCAAAGGAGCGGGTGACCTTGCCGGCCTCGAAGATGCAGCGGCGCACCGGATTGCCGGTCAGGGCGAGCTCGCGCTTGCCGAAGCCCGAGGTGCCCGGCAGGGAGACGCAGATGCGGTCGCAGACGCGGGCCAGCACGCGGTTGGTCACGCCGCCCACGGCGTTCTGCTCGTGCAGCACCGAGGGGACGCGCAGCAGGCGCGCCGCAAAAAGCGGCGCGAAGGCCGCGTAGCCGCCGAAGCCGGCGGCGCAGTCCGGAGCGAAATCCTTCACCACGCGCAGGGCCATGGGCATGGCGGCAAGCAGTCTCCCGGCCGCCGCCACGGCGCGCACGCCGCGGCCGAGCATGCCGCGCACGGGCAGGCCCACAAAGCGTATGCCGGCGTTTTCGGCCAGACGTTTCTCTGGGCCGTAGAGCGAGCCCATGAAGAGCAGCTCCACGCCGCCGCGGGCCCGGAGCTCCTCGGCCACGGCAAGAGCCGGAAAGATGTGGCCGCCGGTGCCGCCGGTAGTCAGTAGGACGCGTTTCATCATCGACAAGTTCAGGCGCCGTTTCCTCCGCCTGGGCGGAAGGCCTGCGCCACCTCCTTATTAGCTGGATA
>JAUNSE010000594.1 GCA_030539415.1 Desulfovibrionaceae bacterium | reverse complement strand
CCTAGGAAGACAAGAGCGTCATTTCCCCCTTTCCATGGGATATGTTGAGGAAGCTCAGAGAGGTCTTCGAGAGGTCTCAGTGAGGCATCCGAGAGGCCAGGGAGAGGTTGTTTCCGGCTCCCGGCTTCGTTCCAGGCAGACGCCGCCAGAGTGACGCCAGAGCTGCGATCAAGTGCCGACAGAGCACTGACAGAGCGCCGCCAGAGCGTCGTCTGAGCCGCGGCCGAGTGCCGGCAAAGCACCGACAGAGTGCCGGCAGAACCCGCCAGAACTCGGCAGAACCCGACCGAGTCCGGGCACTGCCTGCTTCTGCGCCCGGCAGGAAGGCAGGTGTGCGCGTCCGGGCATCAGGGCACTGACTCGGCTTTGAGCCCGACCCCGGGGCCCCAGATCCGCGCCCGGCACCATGGCCGGCTGCCAGCGGACGCCCGTCGGTCTGCACCCTGACTTTTCCGGCCTGAAGCCCTGGCCCCGGAGGTGACAGCCCGGGAGGGCCTTCGGCCGGAGAGCGTTTGGCCTGGCTTTGGCTCCGGCGGCGCATCCTGCGGGAGACGTCCGCGCGGCGCCATGCCCCGGAGCCTGTCAGGGAACGGGCCTGGAATGCTCAGAAGACGCCTGCAAGGGGGCCGTGGTGGCCCTGCGCGGCAGCTGCGGCCCGCAGGCGAAAAGCCGGCCCGAAGACCCGGCAGGCCCCGCAGATTGGCCTCGGAAAGCCTTTGGTAGCCTGAAGAGGGCCGAAGCAGGCCCGTGAGAGTCCGCAGACCCATGGAGGCCTGCGGCAGGCCGGTGGAGTTCCCGGTGGACCGTCCTGGCTGACCGCCCAAGTTGATCGCCTGGATTGATCGCCTTGCTGGATCGTCTGGACTGACCGCCTGCGCCTGCCGGCCATGCCCTGTCAGGGAGATCCCGTCCCGGCATCCCACAATCCAAAGACAACTGTCCCGCGCACCGGAGAGACCATGTCCGAACAGCCGTGCATCAATGACTCTGCCGCCCGCAGTCCCGACAGACTGGCGGCCATAGCTCCGGCCTGTGCCGGGAATGGCGATCTCATCGCCGGCCCGGCAAGCCTTCTGCCCGGCAGGAGAGGCTTTCTGCTGGGCCTGGGGGCGTTTCTGCTTGCTCCCGGGCTGCCCGGGGAAGCTCTGGCGCAGCCAGGGCGGGGAGGGGCGGAGTCTCTGGCCCGCGCCAGGGCCGCGCTCGCGAGAGGCGTGCGTCAGGCGCTGGGCAGGCCCTATGTCTGGGGCGCGGCAGGACCGGATGCCTTTGACTGCTCGGGGCTCCTTGTCTGGCTCTACAGGCAGGCGGGCGTGCGTCTGCCGAGACTGGCCGTGGAGCAGGGAAGCCGCGGGCGTCCGGTGACGGACAGGCTGCGCGGAGGCGATGTGCTGCTCTTCCGCTCCAGGCGTTCTCCGACAGGATGGCACACGGGCATGTATGTGGGGGCTGGGTGCTTTGTGCACGCCTCGGGCAGAAAGCGCGGTGTCTGTCTCTCCTCTCTGACAGAGGGACGGTACCGGAGAAACTTTGCCGCGGCCAGGCGCTATCTGCCCTGCTGACCTTGTGCAGGGCGTCCCTGACGCGGCCTCGGGCGATCCGAAAGTGATCCACGCGGG
>JAUNSE010000593.1 GCA_030539415.1 Desulfovibrionaceae bacterium | reverse complement strand
AAATAATCAGATTTAAAAATTAGGGAAGTGGATCTCGTGTCCACACGCTCTAGAATGGGGTGTTTTCGAGTCGGCACCAATCCCTTTTTTGACCGCGGACAGAGGCGGCAGCCGTCAGAAAATCCCGCGTCTGTCCCTATCCCAGCGGAGGCGCCTTTCCGGGCCGTCTCCCGCCAACCTCCCCCGCGCATGACATGGACCGGCTTGTTCTGACCCTCTTCATTATATTTGTCAGCCTTGCCGCCGGGTATCTCTTTCAGATGCTGTGGCGGACGGGCCGCATCGCCGTGACCGAGACCATGGCTCTCAGCCTGCGCCTGAACCTGCAGAAGATCGCCATGTTCGGCCTCATTCCGCTTTCCGCCATGCTGTCCCTGTGGGGCCTGGCGAGTCCGGACAGCCGTCTGCTGGCCCTGCCGGTCCTGGGCGTGCTGGCCTGGATCGCCGGCGGCATTCTGGCCATCGCGCTCTCGCGCCTCATGCGCCTCGACAACGCGCAGACGGGCAGCATGTACTGCTGCGGCACCTTCACCAACATCGGCGCCGTGGGCACGCTCGTCTGCGTCATGAACTTCGGCGAGCAGGCCATTGCCTACACGTCGCTGTACAGGCTCTGCGAGGAGCTCTTCTACTTCGGCGTGGCCTATCCCGTGGTGCAGTGGTTCAGTTCGGCCCGCACCGGCCGCTTCACGCTGTCGGGCTTCCGTCTGCAGCCGGTGCTCAAGGTCGTTCTGCTGGCCCTGGGCCTCGGGCTTGCCCTGAACATGCTGTCCGTGCCCCGTCCGGCCGTGTTCGGCACGCTGGCCTCGGGCGCGATGCTGGCCGGCACCGTCTTCTTCCTGCTGGCCATCGGCATGAGCCTGCGCCTGTCCAGGGTCACATGCTATCTGCCCCATTCCGCGGCGATATCGCTCATCAAGTTTCTGCTGGTGCCCTGCATAGTGACGGCCCTTGCCATGTTCACCGGTCTCAAAAACATAGACGGGGGGCTGCCACTTAGGGTAGTATTCATACTTTCCGCAATGCCCGTTGCCATGAACGCACTGGTTCCGCCCTCGCTGTTCGGACTGGATGTGGATCTGGCCAATGCGACATGGATAGTGACCACTCTGGCGCTGGTCATTGTCCTGCCCGTTATTCTGCTTGTTCTGCCGCTGCTTTAGCGGCTCTGCCTCTCCCGGTTTCGGCTGCGTCCAGGACCGGGACGAATAATGCCACTTTATGGATGCAGGGTGACAGTCCGTCGCCAAACCGTTGCAAGGAGAGAGCAATGAAGGGACTTTTACGTACCGTGCTTCTGGCCGCAGCCTGCGTGTGCATCTTTGCGGCTCCGGCTCAGGCCGCCTACAAACAGGAATACAAGCTGAGTGTCGTGCCCAACGCCACCTCCGGCTGGGGCCTCACCGGCACCTACTTTGCCGACCAGGTCCGCGAAAAGACCAACGGCCGCATCAACATCAAGGTCTACCACGGCGCCCAGCTGATGGCCGGCAAGCAGAATTCCGAACTTCTCCTGGTCCGCCGCGGCGCCATCGACTTCGCCCTGGCCTCCACGATCAACTGGTCCCCCCAGGTCAAGGAGCTCAACCTCACCGCCCTGCCGTTCTTCATCGCCC
>JAUNSE010000592.1 GCA_030539415.1 Desulfovibrionaceae bacterium | reverse complement strand
CATGATGGCCGAAGCCAAGGTCGCCCAGGCCGAGCGCAAGAGCGACTAGCTCCCGGACAGACTTTTCAAGAACCCAAGCCCGCCGGCCGGGCAAACCGGCCGGCAGCGGATGCCCGCGGGGCATCCGGAGGATGACATCATGAACAGCACGCTGAAGTACGCCCTCATCTTCGCCGGCGGCATGGTCGCCGGCATCGCCGCCGCCACCGCCGTCAGCCGCGGCGCCATCAATCTGAAGCCCCTGGCCGCCGGCATCGTGAGCCGCGGCATGGACGTCAAGGACGCCATCGCCAACACCTTCGAAAAGCTGAAGGAAGACTGCCAGGATCTGGTTGCCGAAGCCAGGGCCGACCAGGCCCAGCGCAGGGAATCTTCCGCCGAATAAGGCCCTGACGGCCAGCTGACGGGACGGGCAGCCCGCAGGGTCCGATTCCGGGCGCAAAAGGCCCGCCCCGCTCCCCCACCTCACCGCATCGCACAAATTTTCATTTCCTGGAGGAAATCATGAACTCTCTGACCGGTATCTTCTCGAACATGTTCGTCCGCTACGCCCTTATCTTCGTCGGTGGTGTCGCCGCCGGTGTGATGATCTCCAAGATGAGCCGCGGCCCCGTGACCGCCCTGCAGCCCGTCGCCTGCCCGGCCATCGCCGACAAGGAAAAGAAGGCCTAGTCGGAGCGCACTGTGAACTTCGTTATCGTCCATGAACTGCGCGGAACGTTTTCCGACGGGACAATAACCTGCACCGGCCGCATGCGCTGCCGCTCCGGGGTCAGACTGACCATAGACGAAGCGACGGCGCTGGCCGATGCCCTGGCCGCCAAGGAGGGGATTGTCCGTCAACCCCTTCATCGGCAGCGTCCTGTTCTTCTATATGGACGACGCCGCGAGGCTTGCGGCGCTGCAGGAGATAGTCTCCTGCGCCGAGGCCTTCGAGGCGGCCAGAGCCCTGCCGGACTTCCAGTACGACGAACTCTCCTACCCCAGGGCCGAAGGGCCCATGGCCGCGGCCATGGAAATCATCACGCACTACGTGACGCGCCCCTTCATCCCCTGGTGGTACAGCATCCCGTCGGCGATTCTCCACGCGGTGCCCTATCTTATCAAGGGCATCAAGGATCTGCTCCGCGGGCAGCTGCACGTCTCGGTGCTTGACGCGGCGGCCATCACGGTCTGCCTGCTGCGCCGCGACTTCCGCACCGCCCGCACCCTGACCCTCCTGCTCGGCGTCGGCGACGCCCTGGAATCCTGGACCAGACAGAAGTCCCTGGACTCCCTCTCCGACAGCCTGGCCTTCAACGCGGAATACGTCTGGATCCGCCTGGAGGACGGCACCGAACAGCAGGTGCACATCAGGGATCTGCAGGTCAACGATGTGGTCATCGTCAATGCCGGCAGCAACATCCCAGTGGACGGCGTGGTGGTGGACGGCGAAGGCGTCGTCAACCAGGCCGCCATGACCGGCGAGCCCATCGGCGTGGTCCGCACACCCGGACACTCCGTCTTCGCGGGCACCGTCATGGAAGAAGGCACGATCTTCGTGCGCGTCACCAAGGTCGGCGACGAAACCCGCCTCAAGCAGATCGTGAACTTCATCGAGGAGTCCGAGACGCTCAAGGCCGGCA
>JAUNSE010000067.1 GCA_030539415.1 Desulfovibrionaceae bacterium | reverse complement strand
TCCTCAGGTTGGCCTTGATGGCAGACTTGATGACTTCCTGCAGATCCTGTTCGTTGACGGCAATCTTGCCTTCAAACTCGATGGTCTTGCGGCGCAGAGCGCCCATATCCTTCTTGGCTGCCTTCAGCTGATCGTCCAGCTTGTCGGCGCGGGCAGTGGCTTCCTTGAGGCGGCCTTCGAGAGGCTTGAGAGCCTCGACTTCGGCGGAGAGCTTCTCCACTTCCTTCGTCAGGGCCTTCACCTCGTCCACCTTGGCGGTCATGGCGTCCAGCATGTCGCAGCAGGACTGCTTCAGGCTGCCGCCCATGGCAGGCAGGGAAACCTTGTCGCCAAGGATGTAGGCGCACTTGTCCACAAAGGCGGCCCAGGTGGCAGCCTTTTCGTCCCACAGGATATCGGCCATTTTGGGGTAGAGACGGACAATCCAGGCGGCGGCGAAGGGGGCCACGGCATGAGCCATTTTGTCGCACACAATGGAACGGCCGATGATATATCCGGCTATGGCCTTGAGATCGACGTCCTGCTTGCCGTTGACCAGAGCAACAACAGACTCGATCGGGAAGATTTTGCGTTCAGAATCAGACATTGTAAGTTCCTCCTCGAATGCGCTCGAGAGTTACGTCGTTTGCAGTGTGTGATTTACCCACGCCCGTACATGCGCACGTAAAGAAGCGCAGTGGCACGGTAGGCAAGATGCCCGAGCTTGGACCAGGGAAGGTACGCAAAGAGCATCCAGACGAAGACCAGGTGCAGGTAGTACACCAGGAAGGCGCAGTGCACAGCATCAGCCAGGCGGAACAGCTGGGAGAGGAGGCCGGTGAGGGCGACCGCCCAGATAATCCCAAGCAGATACCAGTCATGGTAGTTGGACGAGAAGAACTTGGGATTCTGGCGCTTGCGACGGAGTGTGAGCGAAACGAGGCCAACAATCAGAACTATGGCGCCGAAATTGGCCAGCAACTTGACCGGGAAGTAGAGCGGCATGGGCGTGTGGATGGACAGGAAGGGGATGACCTTGCCTATCCAGTGACCGCCGGCAACGATGGCTGTCACGACAGCCAGTGATGCAAAGCCGATGATCATGCAGATATGGCCGAACTTGCGGGAGTTTTCAGGCTGGCCGGTGCGGGGGCCGGTCTGGCAGTCATCAAACTTCTTGTGGGTGACAACTTCGTCCCACAGCATCTGCACGAGATGAATGTACCAGGGCTTCGTGGGGCCGAGCACCAGGGTCTTGCCCTTGGTCTGCCTGAACTGCTTCCACAGTTTCACGCAGCCCTTGGCAATGAGGAAGAGAGCGCCGAAGAAGGTGATCATGAACAGCGGGTCAATGGTGTAGTCGCCGTAGAAGATCGAACCGAACACAATGCGTCCGTCCACTCGCGGGAACCATTCGCCGCCGGCAAAACAATTCGCCATGATGGCCCAGACAACGAGCCACAGCACGGCCGGGATGAGGAACAGCATGGGCAGTCCCTTGGGGGAGCTCATCCATTCGCCCACCTTGGCGGGACCAACAAGGTTCTTGTAGACCACATTGCGGGCAGCGCTCATGACATCGGCCGGCTTGGCGCCGCGGGGGCAGAGCTCCGCGCAGTTGCCGCAGTTGTGGCACAGCCAGATGTCGGGATCGCCCATCAGTTTGTCTTTCTGACCCCAGGAAGCCCAGACCATCTCCTTGCGGGGATAGGGAGAGTTGTCCGGAGCCATGGGGCAGGCAACAGCGCAGGTAGCGCACTGATAGCATTTTTTCAGAGAATCCCCGCCCGCATCCATAAGTTCTCTGGCAAAGCCAGAGTCTGGCGTAAGGGTAACTTTTGCCATTCTGCCTTCCTCCTACATGGCCTTGAACGGGTTGGGACCCATCTCTTCTATGGTCTTCACGAAGCCGTCGATCATGTCGGTCACGCGGTTCGCTTCGTCAATGGCCAGCTCGAAGAGCTCCACGCGTTCGGGCTGAACGCCGAGGCGGTTGAGAGTCTCGGCAATATTGACCTTGCGGCGGGCGCACAGTTCGGAACCCTTGACAAAGTGGCACTGATAGTCGTCGCCGTACTTGCAGCCAAGCAGCATAACGCCGTCATAGCCCTTGGACATGGCGTCCGAGATCCAGATGGCATTGACCGAACCGAGGCAGCGCACGGGAATGATGCGCACGTAAGGGCTCCAGGTGTGACCCTGCATGGCGGCCATGTCCAGAGCCGGATAGGCATCGTTCTCGCAGGCCAGGATGAGAATGCGGGGACCGCCGACCTTGAAGTCCTTGGGCACTTCCACTTCTCGAATCATGGAGCCAATCTGGTCGATATTGTAGTTCGAGAAGGAGATGACGCGCTCGGGGCAGGCGCCGAAGCAGGTGCCGCAACGACGGCAGCGGCCCGGATTGGGTTTGGGCGTGCCCTTCTCGTCGTCGTCCAGAGCGCCGAAGGGACATTCTTCGGTGCAGCGTTTGCACTGGGTGCAGCGGACGAAGTTGAAGACGGGATAGGTGGCGTCACCCGAACGCGGATGGACGGCAACGCCGTGTTCCGCGGACTCGATGGCCTGAATGGCCTTGAGCACGGCACCGCGAGCATCAAGCAGGCAGCCGTCGAGCGTCATGGGCTGACGCACGCAGCCGGCAGCGTAGACACCGGTGCGGCGGGTCTCGTAGGGGAAGCAGATGTAGTTGGAATCCAGGAAGCCGTCGAAAAGGTCGAGGTCCGGGAACTCGGGACCCTGACGGTACTGGAACTGCATGATGGCTTCCTTGGCGGACACGGGAACAAGGCCGGTGGGCAGGACAACGAGGTCGCAGTCCAGATCGAAATCCATGCCGAGAAGCGTGTTTTCACAGCTGACCACCATGTGGTCGCCTTCCTCTCTGATGGAAGTCACGTCGGCCTTGGTCATCATGACACCAAGACGATCCTGCATCTTCTTGTAGAAGCGCTCGAGAATGCCGGGAACGACCATGTCCTTGTACAGGACATAGCACTGGGTGACATCCTCGGTTTTCTCGCAGACCGTATTGGCCAGGCGAAGCATGCCCACGGCGTTGACGGCGTTGGAGTAGCGAAGATGATTGATGCACTCCAGGTTTTCCTTCACAAAGCCGGGCTTCTCGCCTTCTTCGGCGGGAGCGGCGGGCGCTTCGGCAGCGGCAGCGGCGGCAGCTTCCCTGGCAGCCTTTTCTTCGGCTTCCTTGGCGGCCATGATGTTCTCGGCAATGGTCGTGTCAAGAACAAAGGCGATGCGGCGCTCGGTGATCTGACCGGCCAGGAAGCGTTTGCCGAACTCGGCCGACGTGATGACCTTGGGGCTCACGCCGAGGCCCATGCTCTCGAGATATTTGGGATCAAGCGGCGTCCATCCGCAGGCCACCACGGCGGAGCCAATCTGCATGGTCTCCTCGCCCGCGGGGGTCTTGATGGTCAGATTGTATTCGCCGGGCTGTCCTTCCAGCTTGGCAACCGTGGAGGACATGTAGATCTTGATCTTCGGGTTGCCCTGCACCGAGGCGATGCGATCCTTGAGATTGGTCGCCTCCTTGTCCTCCCAGGGGCTGTGCAGGGGCGAGCCGGTGGGGATGTTGTTGACGGCGCCGCCAAGACGGTCCGTCTTTTCCACCAGCACGACCTCGTAGCCGCTGCTGGCCGCTTCCGAGGCAGCAGTCAGGCCGGTGAAGCCGCCGCCGACAACCAGAATGCGGCGCACGCCCTGCTCGAGGGCGGCAGAGTCGGGAAGATTGCCCTTCTGCAGCTTGACCACACCCATGTTGATGTAGTCGGTGGCAATCTGCTGCAGCAGAGGAGTGGCGGGAGCGCCGGTCTCGGGATGACTGCCGTCAGGCTCTTCGTAGGAGAGCACGGCATGCATGCGCAGATTGACGCGCTCGGTCAGTACCGGGAAGCGGTAAATTTCCACGTCCTCGCGGGGAGAAGGTCCCACAATCAGAACACCGTCAAGGCCTTCGGCCTGAATGTCCGTCCTGATGTCCGCGGCGTTGTCGGCAAGCACTGCGTAGGTCTTGATCACCGGACAGGCGGAGCCCCATTTGGCTTTGACGCCGGCAGCCAGGACATCAATATCAAGTCCGCCGCCAATATTGGCGGCATCAAAATAAACACCAATCTTGCTGGCCATGCCGCCTACCTCCCTTCAACAACCTGCACCGCCTTCAGGGCGGCAGCAGTGCCTGTCTGCGCGGTGCGCGTCACATCAAGGGGCATGAGGGCGCAGCCGGCGGCAAAAATACCGGCTTCCTCACCACCCGCGATGAAGCCTTCCTCGTCGAGCGGCAAAGGCAGCGGCGTGGCCTGAGTGGCCAGAGAGGGACGCATGCCGGTGGCCAGAACAACCATGTCGTAGTCCAGAGTCAGCTTCTCGCCGCGCACAGCGTCTTCAGCCTGAATGCGCACGCGGTCGCCCTCAATCTGCTGAACATTGGCGACCTTGCCCTTGATAAAGGAAACATTGCCGCTGGCGCGAGCCTTGTCCAGGACCTTCACATAACGGCCGGGGGTGCGCAGGTCGATGTAGAAGACATCACAGTGCGCATCAGGCAGCGCCTCAATCACATACTGGCACTGCTTGATGGAGGCCATGCAGCAGACATAGGAGCAGTAGTTCAGATGATTCTGATCACGGGAGCCGGCGCACTGCACGAAGGCAACGCGCTTGGGAGCGACACCATCGGAGAGACGGGTGATCCTGCCCTTGGTCGGTCCGTAGGGAGAGGCAATGCGCTCAAACTGCATGTTGGTGATGCAGTTCTTCACGTTGCCGGCACCCAGATTGCTCAGCCTTTCGGCATCGTAGGGCTGCCAGCCGGTGGCCACGACAATGGCGCCCACCTGCAGCTCAATCTTCTTCTCGGTCTCATTGAGGTCGAGGAACTTGTTGGTTACGACCTTCGCCCTGTCCTCGGGACTCAGCGTTTTGGTATCCAGGACATAGCGGCTCGGGAAGGCAAAGGGGGTGGATTTGTACAGAGCTTTGCGGGTGGCCAGACCAAACTCGAAATCGCTCGTCGTCTCACCGGTTAAGCCTGAAGCAAAAAAGCCTAGATCCACTGCATGGGGCGCCGTGTGGCGGGGCTGCAGCGTGATCTCGGCCGTGTAATTCCCCTTGCCGCCCTTGAGGCCAGTAACCTCGGCGAGCGTGAAAAATTTGATTCGGGGATTATTCCTGATGCGCTGGAACTGGATTTCCAAACCGCAGGAGGGGGGACAGAGTTTAGGGAAATATTTATTGAGCTGGGCAACGCGTCCGCCCAGGAACGGCGCTTTTTCGACGATATAGACGTCGTGTCCCAGCTCCGCCGCTTCAATGGCGGCTGTCAAACCGGCAAAGCCGCCACCGACGACCAGAATGGCGCTGGACATCCTTGATACCTCCTACGTTTGTCTCTACGTACGCTAAAGGGGGGAGAATCCCACTAACGGAGATTCTCCCCCCGAAAGGATCTTCAGATGATGTTAGTCAGGGATGATCTGCCAGTAGGGCTTCTTGAACACCTTGGTCTCGCCGGTGGCGGGATCAAAGCGGCTGTTGACGAAGCACTTCCACTTGGAGTCATCGAGACCCATATGGTCGGCGCGATAGTAGAAGCCGGGGTAACGGGTTTCTTCACGGAAGGCGATGTGCTGCATGTGCAGACGGACGGTCCACAGGCGGTGGAAGTTCTCCCAGCAGCGGAGCAGTTCGTGCAGGTCACGGGCAGCCAGCTTCTTGGAGTCTTCCTCGAGCATGCCGAGCAGGAAGAAGCCGGTATCCAGCAGAGCCTTGGAGGTCATGTAGTAGGTGGAGACGCCGCCGCCGTATTCGTCGGTGCACTTGATGAGGCGCATCATGAAGTTGCGGGGGGAGATGTACTTGGGGTTGACCACGGGATCCGTGGACACGTCCTTGTTCTCCACGTAGGTGTAGTAAGGAGCGTAGATTTCCTTCTTCAGTTCATCAGCGCTGACGGCCAGCTCGGGCTTGAAGTCGGCATGGTCCTTGATGAAGCGGACGGCAGCCTTGGCGGCGATGCGGCCTTCGGCGTGAGAGCCGGAGGAGAACTTGTGGCCGGAAGCGCCCACGCCGTCGGCGCAGGTGAACAGGCCTTCAACGGTGGTCATGCGGTTGTAGACCTTGCCGTTGGCGCAGCGGATCTTGTAGTCCTCGGGAACCCATTCTTCGTCCGGGCCGGAGGTCCAGATGCCGCAGCAGCCGGAGTGAGAGCCGAGCAGGTAGGGCTCGGTGGGCATGATTTCGGAACCGCGGTTTTCAGGAGCGGTGTTGGTGGCAGCCCACAGGTTGGCCTGACCAACGCACATGTCGAGGAAGTCTTCCCAGGCCTCGGACTCGAGGTCCTTCTGCTCTTCTTCGTTCAGGGTGGCGAACGTGTTCAGCAGGGCGGTCTTGGTGTCCATGTAGATGGGGCCCTGACCGTTGCGCATTTCGTTCAGCATCATGTGGTTGCGGAGGCAGGTGGGGACAACCTTGCCGGTGGCGTAGCCGCGCTTCTGGTAAGGAATCAGCATGTCCTTCTTGGTCACGCAGTAATCCTCGCCCTTGGCGTTGGTGGCTTTGGCCTTGAACAGCAGGAACCAGGCACCCACGGGGCCGTAGCCGTCCTTGAAGCGGGCGGGCACGAAGCGGTTTTCCATCATGGTCATCTCGGCGCCGACCTGGGCGCAGAGAGTGTAGGTGGAACCGGCATTCCACACGGGATACCAGGCGCGGCCCATACCTTCACCGGTGGAACGCGGACGGTAGATGTTCACGGCGCCGCCGCAGCACACGATCATGGCGTTGGCGCGGAAGATGTGGACCACGTTCTCGCGGGTGGAGAAGCCCACGGCGCCGGCGATGCGGTTGGGGGCGTTCTTGTCGAGAAGCAGTTTCACGACGAACACGCGCTCGAGCAGACGATCCTCGCCGAGAGCGTTCTTGGCGGCTTCGGCGACGATGCACTTGTAGGACTCGCCGTTGATCATGATCTGCCAGCGGCCGGAGCGGACGGGCTTGTCACCCTTGCGGATGGATTTGCCCTGGGCTTTGGCCTGGGCGCCGTTCAGGTTGTGAACGCCGTCTTCGTCCTTCACCCAGATGGGGAGGCCCCAGTCCTCGAACAGCTTGACGGAGTCGTCAACGTGACGGCCCACGTCGAAGATGAGGTCTTCGCGGACGATGCCCATAAGGTCGGTGCGGACCATGCGGACGTAGTCGTCGGCGGTGTTGTTCTCAAGGAAGGTGTTGATGGCGGACAGGCCCTGAGCCACGGCGCCGGAGCGCTCGAGGGAGGCCTTGTCAACGACGAGGATCTTCAGGCCCAGAGGGTCGCCCCAGCGGACGGCTTCGATGGCGGCACCGGTGGCACCCATGCCACCGCCGACAACGAGGAGGTCAACGTCATGTTCTTTAACTTCGGGTTCAGCGATGGCAACGCCGCGGGGCGCTTCCTTAACAGGGATCATAGGCATGGTAGCAACTCCTAAATATTTCGATGAAGATTATGCAAACGATGCAGGCTGCAACTAGAAGGTGAGAACCTTGTCGGCCTCGGTGACTTCGGCCTTCTTCATCAGAACGGTCTGGGGCTTGACAAGTTCCTTCTCGGTGTAGAAGAGCTCGTCTTCCAGATCGCCAGCGGCGTCCCAGCCCTCGAAGGGCTTGATGGAACCTTCAGGAGTCGTACGGATGGGGAATTTGAAGCGCTTGGTGCTGCCGTCGCGGAAATTGACGGTCCACATGATGGAGTCAGCAGAACGCATGGGGATGCAGGTGCCGCCCATGGGGGCGAAGTCGGCGTAGGGGCGGGCCGTGATGGCGCCCTGGGGGCAGATCTTCACACAGGAGTAGCATTCCCAACACGCGTCGGGTTCCTGGTTGTAGGCTCTCATGGCATCGGGATCCAGGATCATCAGATCGTTGGGGCAGATGTACATGCAGGCCGTCTTTTCGCCGCCTTTGCAACCGTCACATTTCGACGGATCAACATACGTAGGCATACCGTTCCTCCAAAATAAGAAGTGGGTGATTTGGGTTTCGCGATAGAATTAGCGGTTAGGCCGCAGACTAAGAGTCCGGGCCCATTCCGGCTTGGTCTTGAGAAACTTTTAACAAGCTACCCCGGGCGAGTCAACCCCCTCCATAAATTTTGGGTTGTCCATTCAGCCTCTAAAATTTTTAACTAATTGATTTCATTTATTTTATATGACAAAAACTTTTTTGCAAAAAGATTTTTTACAATTTTGAGGCCGCAAATCAGCCACTGCGAAGACCGCTTTTCCGCCTTCAAAAGGCTTTGCAGATGCCGTTTGACAAAAAATATAAAAATTGGTATTTTGCGTTGAATTTTAAACTTTTTTCAATAATTTTTTCGTTTTACTGCCGACTTTGCCCAGAACTGGCGCTCGCACATTTTATACAAGTTAATATATTAGATTTATTGACTATTATTTTCCGACTCATTTTTTTCCCGCTTCAGCCGCAATTGTCAATCC
>JAUNSE010000591.1 GCA_030539415.1 Desulfovibrionaceae bacterium | reverse complement strand
CAAGACAGAGGCGGTGCGGCATGGGGGCGCGGCCGCGCTGCAGCGTCCAGGCAAGGCGCGCCATGTCCATGTCCGGGTCGTCCTGCACGGCCTGCTCGAGCTGCAGGCGGCGGGCCTCCAGGGCCTCGGGGCTTTTCGCGGAGAGGGGCACGAGATGCCAGGCGCAGGCGGCCGCGGCGCCCGGGTCGGCGGGCGCCTCCTCCACCACCAGATGGGCGTTGGTGCCGCCGAGGCCGAAGGAGCTGATGCCGGCGCGCTTCGGGGAGGCCGTCCAGGGGCGGGTCTCGGTGCTCGGATAGAAGCGGCTCTTCGCGAAGTCGATTTCGGGATTGGGCGCCTCGTAGTTCAGCAGGGGGGTGATCTGCCCGCGGTCCAGGGAGAGCATCAGGCGGATGAGGCCGGCCGCGCCGGCCGCGGCGTTGAGATGGCCGATATTGGTCTTGACCGAGGTCAGGGCGCAGGGAAGGCCCTCGCCGTAGGCCTGGCTCAGGGCGGCAAGCTCTATGGGGTCGCCCAGCGGGGTGCCCGTGCCGTGCGTTTCCACGCAGGTGATGCTGCCCGGATCCACCTCGGCCGCGTCCAGGGCCTCCTCGATGACAAGCTTCTGGCCGCGCACGCTCGGAGCCACGAAGCCCACCTTGTCGGAGCCGTCATTGTTGACGGCAAAGCCGCGGATGACGCCGTAGATATGGTCTCCATCGGCCACGGCGTCCTCGACGCGCTTCAGCAGCACCACGGCCACGCCGTTGCCGTAGTTCATGCCCGAGGCCCGGTGATCGAAGGCGTGGCAGCGCCCGTCCCGGGAGAGGCCGCCCTCGTCCGAGGTCATGTAGCCGGCGCGCTCGGGCAGGGAGATGGAGGCGCCGCCGGCCAGGGCCAGGTCGCAGTGATAGTCCAGCAGGGACTGGCAGGCCTGGCAGATGCCGACAAGCGAGCTCGAGCAGGCGCTCTGCACCGAGAAGGCGGGGCCGTTCAGATTCATCTTGTAGGCGACGCGGGAGGCGGCATAGTCCTTGTCGTTGCCCAGCAGCACCTCGAAGAAGCCGCCCGGATTGCCGGGGAAGGCCGAGGTGTCGAAGGGCAGGTAGGCGCTCGGGGAAATGCTCGCGAAGACGCCGCAGGAGGGGTTTTCGCCGGGAATGTGGCCGGCGTCCTCGAAGGCCTCCCAGCAGCACTCCAGAAAGAGGCGCTGCTGCGGGTCCGTGGTCTCCGCCTCGTGCGGGGTGTAGCCGAAGAAGGCGGCGTCAAATTCGTCCACATTGTCAAGAATGTAGCCGGCCTTCACGTAGCCGGGCCCTGCCAGCAGGTCGGCCGGGACATGGTCCTTCAGCTCCTCGTCCGTGAAGACGGTCAGATTGTCCGCCCCCTCGACCAGATTCTTCCAGAACTGCCGGATGTCCCGGGCTCCCGGAAAGCGTCCGGCCATGCCGATGACGGCCACGCCCGGCGCGCCGTGCCATTCGTTTTTCACAGTCTCCTCCATTGCCAGCTCCTTGTTCCTTGCATGGCGCCCGGCCCGAAGGCCGGGGTCTTGTCTCTCGTCCATTGTCACTGTCCCGCCGCGGGCGGGCTTGCTGTCTCAAGAATGTCGTGCCGCAGGCTCCCCCTCCGGGGCTCCGGCGGTCT
>JAUNSE010000590.1:1139-1632 GCA_030539415.1 Desulfovibrionaceae bacterium | reverse complement strand
GGGGCGGGCACGGGGCGGCAGGGCCCGACAGTCTGCCATACCCCAGGGCGGGGAGAGAGGCCGCGCGCCCCTTTTCCCGCCTTTCCTGTCTGCTGCAGGCTCCGCAAGACAGCGCCTGACAGCGTTCCGCGCCGCCCGCAGCCCGGTGGCGCGTCTATGCCTTGCCGGAACCGGCCGGGCCCGTTTCCCTGTCCGAACCGGCCGCATTGTCCGCCCCGGCCGCTCTCCTGTATCTGGCCAGGCGTCCGATGCGCATGTTGTTCAAATCCAGGGCGCGCGCCACGTGCTCGGCGAGGCGCGTCTCGAGCATGCGCATGATCTCGTCCTCCATGGCAAGGGTCAGCGAGGAGCCCTTTCTGGCCCACGGCACAGGGCAGCGGTGCACGCCGTGCTCGGGGCACTTCGTTCTGGGCGCCCATGCCGTGATTTCGCAGATCAGCGAGTTCAGATTTCTGTGCCGCCAGACCATTTTCCTGTAGTCGTAGGCCGGACA
>JAUNSE010000590.1:0-1129 GCA_030539415.1 Desulfovibrionaceae bacterium | reverse complement strand
TCCCCACATCGGACCAGACAATGAACTCCAGATCCGCCGCGGGCCGGACCCGCTTTCTGCTCACTGTGCCCGAGGCTTTTCCTGTCTCCCGCTCTGCCTCGGACTGGGCCGGCTCTTCGGGATCCGATGCGGACGGAAGCCGTTTGGGGAAGCGGGAGGCAAAGTATTGCTCGGCATCCTCCGACCAGCTGAGCCGCCATGTGTCCCCCAGGTGCAGTTCCTCGGCCAGCATGCTCAGTTGAAGCCCCCGGCGTACGGCATGGACCGACCTGTCTTCCTGCTCATCTCGTCCCGGTATTCAGCCATCATAATCGCTTTGCAAATCCTTTTCCTGCTTGCGGACAACATGCCCTCCCTCCCGGATTGTCGGTGCGCGGCGCGACATGCGCCCTGGTGTCCGGCAGAAGACACCACCGATAAAGGTAGAAAAATTGCCCGACAAAGACAAGCCGTTTCGGCAGATTCTCCTCTGCTCCTGGACAGTGCGAATCAAGAGCCCCGGTTCCGTCGGGAGCCGGGGCCTGTTGCGTGCCTTTGCCCGGCGGCAGGCGGGGGCATGAGGGGGCCGCGCCGCCCGCCGCCACAGGAAGGGAAAGCTCTGTTTTTTTGGAGGGGCGCGTCAGCCGGCGCACTCGGCGAGAAACATGGCCTGCAGCAGATCATCGTCCGGCTCGCAGACGGCCGGCGCCGCATCCGCGGCAAGATCCGCCTCGGGGCTGCCGGCGTCGAACCAGGCGAAGGCGTCCGTCTCCGCGTCCGTGCCGCCGGCCATGTCCGCCGCGTTGCCGGGGCCGTCCGGCTCGCTGCCGGTGCTGACGGCGGGATCACCGGTCAGACCGTCGGCCGGCCCGCTGTCCGCATTGCCGGCCAGGGCATCGAGAAGGCCGTCGAGGCTGTCGGCCGCGCTGCCGTCCGGAGAACCGAAGAGGCTGGCGAAAAGCTCTTCCGGAAGAGCACTGTCTTCCGGACCGGCCTCGCCGGGCCCGGCATCCGCCGCGGCCGCAATGAGCGCATCGAACGCGTCGCTTTCGAACATGGAGTCGAAGAGGCCGGCGAGCAGGCCGTCCGCCGGAAGACTGCCGTCCGAGAGGCTGCTGCCGGCAAGGCTGCTGTCGGAAAAACTGCTGTC
>JAUNSE010000066.1:7546-8523 GCA_030539415.1 Desulfovibrionaceae bacterium | reverse complement strand
GTGAGCTGCCACGAGCAGCGCATCCAGCAGAAGCAGGAGTGCATGGGCTGCCACAGCATCATCACCCCCAAGTATGACAGCGCCTGGTGCAATGTCTGCCACAACGCGAACGTGACTCCCGAGCAGCTTGCCAAGGGCACTGCCGGCTCCATCACGGCCGAAGAGAACCTTGCCATCGCCACCAAGGAAGTGCTGGCCAAGAAGGAGCCCACCCAGGTTCCCGACTTCTTCGCGCCCACCAAGGTGACCATGGGCAGCATCGCCGACGAGTACAAGCCCGTGCTCTTCTCGCACCGCCGCCACGTGGCCTCCGTGGCCGAGCGCATCAAGGATGACGCTCTGGCCAAGGCCTTCCACTACCAGAAGGAAATCATCTGCTCCACCTGCCATCACCGCAGCCCCCTGTCCATGACTCCGCCCAAGTGCAGCAGCTGCCATCAGGCCAAGATCGACCCCATGAATCCGGGACGTCCCAGCCTCAAGGCCGCGTACCACCTGCAGTGCATGGGCTGCCATACCGGCATGAATGTGGCGCGTCCGGCCAACACCGACTGCACCACCTGCCACAAGCCTGCGGAACAGCAGTAGGAGTGCAGTATGAATCGCAGAAAGTTTCTGACCTTCATGGGAACGGCGGGCGTGGTCTCGGCCCTTGGCACAGCCAAGGTGGCCGAAGCGTCGACGCACATCTTTCCCTACTACGACAACGGCTACGCCGTTCTTCATGACCTCACCCGCTGCATAGGCTGCCGTCAGTGCGAAGTGGGCTGCAACAAGGTGAACAACCTGCCCGCGCCCAAAGTGCCGTTCTCTGACCTGACCGTCACCCACACGAGGCGCCGCACGACCACCACCGAATGGACGGTCGTCAACCGCTACGATCTCGGCAACAACGAGTACGTGTTCCGCAAGCAGCAGTGCTTCCACTGCAACGACCCGGCCTGCGCCAGCGCCTGCTTCACCAAGTGCTACGTCAA
>JAUNSE010000066.1:0-7536 GCA_030539415.1 Desulfovibrionaceae bacterium | reverse complement strand
AGCAGTGCGTGGGCTGCCGCTACTGCATGGTGGCCTGCCCCTTCTACGTTCCCACCTTCGAATACGAAGAGGCCTTCGACCCGATCATCCAGAAGTGCACCTTCTGCAAGTCGCGCCTTGACAAGGGCCAGCTGCCCGGCTGCGTCGAGCACTGCACCATGGACGCGCTGACCTTCGGCCGCCGCAAGGACCTTATCAATATCGCCCGCAAGCGCATCGCCGAGGCTCCGGACAAGTATCTGGACTACGTCTACGGCGAACACGACGCCGGCGGCACGGCCTGGATGGTCATCATGCCCAAACCCAAGGGCATGGCCCAGTGCTCGCCGAACAACGCGGTTGAAGCCGGTCCCGCCATGAAGAAGGTCGGCCTTGACACCCATCTCGGCACCCAGCCGATGGGCGAGCTCACCTACGGCGCCCTCGGCACCGTTCCCATGATCATCTCCTTCTGGCCCGTCATCTTCGGCGGCGCCTACGGCATGACGAAGCGCCGCGAGGCCATTGCCAAGGCCAACAAGGAGAAGGCTGTCGCCGAGGAAAGGCAGAAGACCATCGATGCGGCCGTGGCCTGCATCGAGAAGGAACAGGGCAAGGAGGCCGCGGAAAAGGCCCGCGCCGCCATGACTGCTGCCCTGGAAGCGCAGGACTCTGCGTCCGAGCACGGCGGGGAGGACAAGTAAATGGAACACAGAATAGTCATCCCGACTAAAAACAAGATGCTCAATCTGGGTCCCATGCTGACCCTGACTCCGGGCAACATCATCACCTACATCCTGCTCGCCATCGGCCTTGCCATCACCATCTGCCGCTTCACCGTGGGCATCGGCTCCGTCTCCAACCTGGACGACTACCAGCCCTGGGGCGTATGGATCGGCTTCGACCTGCTCTGCGGCGTCTGCCTGGCCGCCGGCGGCTACTTCACCACCGTGGCCTGCTACGTGATGGGCATGAAGCACTTCAGCTCCGCGGCCCGTCCCGCCGTGCTGACCGCCTTCCTGGGCTATCTGTTCGTGGTCATCGCCCTTCTGTACGACCTGGGCCATCCACTGCGCCTGCCCTACATGTTCTTCTTCCCCGGCACCACCTCGGTGCTGTTCGAAGTCGGCCTGTGCGTGGCCACCTACCTCACGGTCCTCTTCCTTGAGTTCTCCGTGGCTCCCGCCGAGTGGCTCAGCCAGAAGTTCAAGTTCCTGCTGACCTACCGTCACTGGATCGAGAAGATCGGCATCCTGCTCACCATCATGGGCATGTGCCTTTCCACCCTGCATCAGTCCTCGCTGGGCTCCCTCTTCCTGATCTGCCCCAACAAGCTGCATCCGCTGTGGTACTCGCCCTTCCTGCCCATGTTCTTCTTCGTCTCCTCCATGGCGGCCGGCGCCTCCATGGTCGTGTTTGAAGGCATGCTGGCCCATGCGGGCATGCACCACTCCATGGACAAGAAGCATCTGGACCAGGCCTCCTGCGTGACCCTGAGCTTCTCCAAGGCCGCGTCCATGATTCTCTTCTCGTTCTTCGTGATGCGCTTCGTCGACATGGTCGTCCACGGCAACTTCCCCTACCTGTTCACCAACTACGGCGCCTGGTGGCTCATCGAGATGTTCGGCTTCATCCTGCTGCCCAGCCTGCTCTACGCCAAGGGCTCCCGCGAGCTGAACGTGCCTCTGTGCCGCTTCGCCGCCACCCTGGCCGTGCTGGGCATCGTGCTCAACCGCTGGACCATCTCCATGATCGCCTACAACTGGGATCTGCCCGCTGCCGACCGCTACTTCCCGAGCCTCTCGGAAGTGTTCGTGTCCGTCTTCGTGGTGACCATGATTGTGACCGCCTACCGCGTTATCTGCTACCACTGCCCGATTCTGTACGAGCATCCCAACTTCAAGGAACACGAAGACTAAAGTCAGTGGAGAAATATCATGCATTTTGATACCTTCTATCAGTACTTCCTGTTCTCCAAGAGCTGGGCGTACATCGCAATCATCTGCATTCTGCCGCTCTTCGCCTTCTTCTGGAACACGGCCATCTATCCCACCAAGGACAAGGACGTGCACAGAATTCTGGGCAATCTCGCGGCCAAGCTCCCCTGCTGCAAGTGCAAGGGCACGGCCGAACCCAGCGACAATTAGACGCCCCCTTGCGGGACGTGTCTGACCAGCTGATTCACAGAGCGGAGGCGAGCCTCCGCTCTGTTTTGTCATCTTATGGAGTTACCGCGAATGTGTCTTGCCATACCAACTCAGGTCGTTGAAATACTTGACAATACCATGATGAAGGTACGGGTGGGCAACGGCCCCACCCTTCTCACGGCCTCCAGCATGCTTCTGCCCGAACCGCCCGCGGTCGGCGACTACCTGATTGTGCACGCGGGCTTCGCCCTGCGCAGACTCGATCCCACGGAAGCGCAGGAGAGCCTTGCCGCCCTCATGGAATTCGCCATGGCCGCGGAGGCAAGCGGAGAGCTTGCCCAGCTCGACCGGGAGCGCGCGGGAGACTAGCCGGGGCTTTCCGTGGCAGGCGGCGGGGCGCCGAACGCGCCTGCCGGGGCGGCGCGGCAAGCCGTCAAATTTGACTTTCTCGGCCCCACAACATATTTGTGACTGTCCCCGCATCCCGGCATTCCGGACGCAGTCAGGCCATGCCTTCCCTCTTTCTCCGCGACGAAAGAGGGCCGTTCTTTTCCGCTTCCGAATCACCGCGGGGATTATCCGCCGACCGGCCCGCAGTCCATCGGACTTCGGCGCGGCATCACATCAAGTCTCCAAACCAAGACTCCAAGGCGCGCCTTTCACGGCCCCGTTCAGCGGGCCTGTGCACATTGCGCGGCTTTCCAGGACGAGCACCGCACCATGAGCGACTACAAGAAAACTCTCAATCTGCCCTCGACCAAATTTCCCATGAAGGCCAACCTTGTCCAGATGGAGCCCAAAATGCTCGAATTCTGGCAGAAGATTGACGCCCAGCAGGCCATGCTTGACACGCCCGCCCCGAAGGGCAGCTATGTCCTTCACGACGGCCCGCCCTATGCCAACGGCCACATTCACATGGGCCACGCCCTCAACAAGATTCTCAAGGACATTATCGTCAAGTCCCGCAACATGCAGGGCTACAAGGCCGTCTATGTTCCCGGCTGGGACTGCCACGGACTGCCCATCGAGCACAAGGTCGAGGAGGAGCTCAAGGGCAAGAAGAAGGAGCTTCCCGCGCATGTGGTGCGCAAGATCTGCCGCGAGTACGCCGGCAAGTGGATTGACGTGCAGCGCAAGGAATTCAAGCGCCTGGGCGTGTTCGGCGACTGGGACAATCCCTATCTGAGCATGCGCCCGGCCTTCGAGTCCGCCACGAGCATGGAGCTCGCCAAATTTGTGGAGAAGGGCAGCGTCATCCGCGCCAAGAAACCCATCTACTGGTGCGGCCACTGCCACACGGCCCTGGCCGAGGCAGAAGTCGAGTACAAGGATGTGAGCTCCCCCTCCATCTACGTCCGCTTCCCTCTGAACGATCCCGGCCTTGCCGGAGTTTTCGAGAAGGCCGACCCGGCCCGCGCCTATGTGGTCATCTGGACGACGACCCCCTGGACCATTCCGGACAATATGGGCGTCTGCCTCAACGCCGACTTCTTCTACTCCCTGATCGAGCATGACGGTTGCCAGTACGTGCTGGCCCGCGACCTCGTCGCGAAGTGCGCCGCCGAATGGGGCTGGGAGTCCTGGACCGTGCTCGGCGAATGCGAGGGCCGCGCCCTCGAGGGCCTCAAGGCACGCCACCCCCTCTTCGACAGGGAATCCCTTGTTGTTCTGGGCGACCACGTCACCCTGGATGCCGGCACGGGCTGCGTGCACACCGCTCCGGGTCACGGTCCCGAGGACTACGAGGTCGGTCTGAAGTATGGTCTCGAGGTCTACTCCCCCCTGGACGACGCTGCCTGCTTCCTGCCGTCCATGCCCCACTTCGCGGGCATGAATGTCTTTGAAGCCAACCCGCACGTGCTGGAGAAGCTGGCCGAGGCCGGCAATCTTCTTGGCCACGCGAAAATCAATCACTCGTATCCGCACTGCTGGCGCTGCAAGAATCCGCTGATCTTCCGCGCCACCACGCAGTGGTTCATCAGCATGGCCGCCAACGACCTGCGTCAGAAGGCCCTGGACGCCATCAGCAACGATGTGTCCTGGATCCCCTCCTGGGGCCGCGAGCGCATCTACAACATGATTGCCACCAGACCCGACTGGTGCATCTCCCGCCAGCGCCAGTGGGGCGTGCCGATTCTGGCCCTGCTCTGCGAGGACTGCGGCGAGGCCTGGAACGACCCGGCCTGGATGAAGGACATCAGCGCCCGCTTCGCCAAGCACCCCACCGGCTGCGACTACTGGTTCGAGGCCGGCCTTGAGGAGATTGTTCCCGAGGGGCTGAAATGCCCGCACTGCGGTGGCAGCCACTGGAAGAAGGAAACCGACATCCTGGACGTGTGGTTCGACTCCGGCACCACCTGGGCCGCCGTGCTGAAGGAGCGCCCGGACCTGTCCTTCCCCGCCGACCTCTACCTGGAGGGCTCGGACCAGCACCGCGGCTGGTTCCACAGCTCCCTGCTGGCGAGCCTGGGCACCGAGGGCGTTCCGCCCTACCGCAACGTGCTCACGCACGGCTACGTGGTGGACGGCAAGGGCTTCAAGATGTCCAAATCCGTGGGCAACGTCATCGCCCCGCAGGAAATAATCGCCAAGTACGGCGCCGATCTGGTCCGTCTGTGGGCCTCCTCCGTCGAATACCGCGACGATGTGCGCCTGTCCGACGACATCATCGCCCGCCTGGTCGACGCCTACCGCCGCATCCGCAACACCTGCCGCTACATCCTGGGCTGCGTGGACAAGCTCACGCCCGCCGATCTTGCCGGCCTGGACGAGATGCTGCCCCTGGACCGCGCCGCCGTCAGCACCGCCGCCCAGATCTACGCGAGCGTGCAGGCCGCCTACGAGAGCTACGACTTCCACAAGGTCTACCACATCCTGCACGAGTACTGCGTCACCGACCTGTCCATTCTGTGCATCGACGTGCTCAAGGACCGCATCTACTGCTCCGCGAAGGACAGTCTGGCCTACCGTTCGGCCGTGACCGCCCTCTACCGCATCCTCGAGCTGCTGGTGCGCGATCTGGCTCCGGTGCTCTCCTTCACGGCCGAGGAAATCTACAGCTGCTTCCCCGCCGCCCTCAAGGGCGACGAGAAGACCGTCTTCGCCCTGCCGCCCGCTGACTGCGCCGGCTGGATTCTGCCGGAGGCGGTGCGCGCCGACTGGAAGTCCCTGCAGGACATCCGCGGCGCCGTGACCAGGGCCATCGAGCCCCTGCGCCGCGACGGCAAGGTCGGTCATTCGCTGGACACTTCCGTGGTCCTGTACGTCTCAGACGAACTGGCCGCCTGCCTTGACCGCGTGGGCGCCGACATGCGCGAGTACTGCCTGGTCTCCGGCCTGAGCGTGGAGGCGCTGGACAGGGCCCCCGCCGAAGCCGTGCGCGACGAGCAGGTGCCCGGCCTGGCCGTGGGCGTTGCCCGCGCCGAGGGCGAAAAGTGCCCCCGCTGCTGGATGTACACCACCGAAATCGGTCAGGATGCCGCTCATCCGGACCTCTGCCTGCGCTGCGCGCACGTCATCTCCCACCTCGAAGAAAAGGCCGGAGAATAGTTCATGCGCAGCCGCTGGAAAGTGCTTTTGGCCACGGCACCCTGCGTGCTCGTGCTGGATCAGCTCACCAAGTGGCTCGTCAACCGGACCCTGCCCCTCAACGGCGGGGTGCCGGTCATCGACGGACTGTTCAACCTGGTGAACATCCGCAACAGAGGCGCCGCTTTCGGCTTTCTCAACAGATCGGATATCGACTGGCAGGTCTGGCTCTTTCTGGCGGCCACGCTGGCGGCATCGGGCATCATCTGCGCGCTGATCCACAAGAGCGGCCGCGCGCCGCTCCTGTGGGTCGGACTGAGCATGGTCCTCGGCGGCGCCTTCGGCAACCTGATTGACCGGCTGCGGGAGCGCGCGGTCACGGACTTTCTGGATTTCTACTGGGGCGAGATGCACTGGCCGGCCTTCAATGTGGCGGACATCGCCATCTGCGTGGGCGCCGGACTGACAGCCCTGGCCATACTGCTCGGCCATGACCGGAGGGATCTCCCCGAGGCGGGCCGGAAAACTTCTGTCAAAGGATAGCATCATGACTTTCGCCTGGTGGCACGTGCTTGTGGCGCTTGTCCCGATTCTGCCCAATCTCTGGGGCGTCTGGCATATCTGGAGCCACGAATTCGGCGGTGATCTGCAGAAGAAGGTGCTCTGGCTGCTTCCCTGCGTCTTTCTGCCCGTTCTTGGCGGTCTGCTCTACATCCTGTTCGGCCGCAGACATGCCGGCGCAAGGATAGTTCGCAATCCCGTGCAGCAGTAGTGTCCGACGATTTTTCTCCCCCCTCGTCTCATCTCCATTTTATCGGCAGTGTATTGCCGTTTCATCTTTTCTCGGAGAATATCTGTGCACAAACCTTATCTTCCTGTTCTTGTCTCTGCGCTTGTTCTGGCAAGTCTTGCAGGTTGCTCAAACAGAAACGACGAGATAGAAGCCCAGCTCATGCAGCATGACGCCCAGATTCGGCGCATGCAGCCTGTTCAGGCCGATGCCCGCAATGAAATGCAGGCTCTGCGTGAGGAAGTGCGTGAGCTTCGCGGCCTTGTGGCCGATTTGAAAAAGGTCGGCGGAGCCGGCGTGATCGTGGACAAGCTCAACCGGCATGACGCCGCTCTCCGCCAGGTCGAGACCAGCATGGCCATGAACTTCGATCTGGGCGACCCGATCCAGCCCGGCACTGCTGCCGCTCCGGCCGCAGCCGCCGATACGGCGCAGGCCGCGCCCGACTTCTCCTACGGCGGTCTTGCCGGCACTGCCGCAGCCCCTGCCGCAGCCGCGGCCGCGGCACCCGCCGCGACCCCGTCGGGCAGCACATGGGGGCAGGAGACGCCCAGGCCCAAGCAGCCCGCCGCCCAGAAGGACATGCGCCTGGCCCTCTTCGAAGCCGGCGAGAACGCCTTCAAGGCCCGCAAGTACAATGACGCCCAGCGCTCCTTCAGCGACTATCTGCAGAACTTCGGCAAAAGCGGAGACGACAAGACCACCGCTGCCGCCCAGTTCTATCTCGGCGAGTGCTACTTCCAGAAGAATCAGTTCCCTGACGCCGCTCTGGCCTACGACACGGTGATCACCAAGTATCCCAAGTCCGCCAAGGCGCCCGGCGCGTATCTCAAGCAGGGCATCTGCTTCAGCAAGATGAAGCAGAAGGCCGCCGCCAAGGGCCGCATGAACGACCTCATCAAGAAGTTCCCCAACAGCCCCGAGGCCGCCCGCGCCAGGGACTTCCTGAAGAACAACAAGTAATCCCCGGCCTGGCCGGACAGATTCATGACGCCGCCGCTTTCCTCCTCTCCGGAGGAGGCGGCGGTTTCATTTCCCGTTCTGCCGGCAAATGTCCGGGACCTCGTGCATTGCCCTGCTCACGGGCCTTGA
>JAUNSE010000589.1 GCA_030539415.1 Desulfovibrionaceae bacterium | reverse complement strand
TTGCAGAGCGGCCTCGGCGCCGGGCACATCCTTGACCCAGTCGGGAATTTTTTCGGAGAGGAAATCCGGCTTGGCAAAGAGCTCCCGATGCTTGCGCAGGGCAGCGCGTCCCTCCTCGTCCAGTTTGCCCAGCTTTTGCAGGTCCTCAACATAGCGCTTGCGCAGCTCCCGCACTTTGGCGGCTTCTTCCGGCCCCTTGAGCTTGAGCATCCGCTCTTCCATGCCATCAAAGCCTTTCAGCATTTCAGGGTCGGGCGTGCAAGGGAAAGGCTTGTTGCGGACTTCCTCAAGTGTCGGACTGTGCAGATCAAGAGGGGGGAGATCCCATTGAGCTATAACTTTCTCTGCTCTAGTTCGCAGTTCCTGACGGGCCTCCTCCATCCGGCTGTCCATCTGATGAGTGATTTTGTCAATGCGCTTCTGCAGACGGGACCGTATGCCCTGAACATCAACCTGGGGCACATTTATTTCCATTTTTGGGCGGCCCCTCTTGTCCTTGACGATTTCAAGACTGCCGTTCTCCGGCGGCAGCGACTGTCCGTGTTGCTCAAGTTCGTCTCTGAGCCATGCACGAATGTCAAGGCCAAGCGCCGCAGCGGCGGCCAGATTTGGAGCGGCCCATTTTTCGGGCCATGCGAGAGGAAGAAGGGGCTGCTGTTCCGACAGCAGCGGAAGGACTGCCTGCCATCGACCGGCAAGCTCCTCGATTCTCTTGTCTCTGGATTCCCGCGAAAATGACTCGGAAACAGGAGCCAGCCCGTCCTCGGCCTGGTCAGCAGGCAGAGGAGACACTGTCCAGAACACGCAGGGAGCATCGGCAAGTGCGCCCCGGGCTGATTCGGGCATGTCGGCGCTTGAGTCAGTGCAGAGGATAATGGCGAAGAGGTCACCGACCTGCGCATAGAGAAGCCATGCTGTCAGGGGATCGACTGTCAGGAGGACAGGTTTGGGACTGATTGCTCCAATCACCTGCACGCCGGCCTTTGAGCCGGGCATTGTCCATGACTGGCAGGGCAGGAAGAAGGAACTGCCATTGTCAGTCGCCGGGCGAATGGAAAGCGCAACGCATTCTGTCCCCTCAAACCAGGGCACGGCCAGACCGGCGGGCAGAGGAAGGAGACCGTCATCGTCCAGCATGTGCGGAGGCAGTTTCATGCTGTCCAGCCCCCAATCCAGGGGATTGACTGCAACACCGTCGGGCACCCAGGAGAGAAGGGCGTTGTGCACGTCACCATCGCGCAGGCCCGTCTGCAGCAGGAGGTCATTGATTCTGACAGCCTCCGGGGCAGGATCGCCGGACAGCTGGTACTCGGCAAGCAGATCCAGCGCCGCAAAACTCCAGTAATTTTTGTCAGCAAATTTTTTTTCGAGCTCTTCAATACCGGCGACCGCCTTCTGCTGATACTCGTCAAAGGTCGTGTTGGAAATTTCCGTGACGGGCTCGCGCATGCGCTTGATCGCCTCTGCCTTCTTCTGCTCGAGTTCGGCCATTGAATTGTCATAAAGCGCGAAGCCGCTTTCAGCTCTGTCCAGCTGCGGGAGCATGCTCAGAATGTTTGCGCGCACGGACTCAAGAGAACGGGGATCTATGCGCACCACATGTCCAAATTCCTTGCGCATAGCACGCATGCGCTCCT
>JAUNSE010000588.1 GCA_030539415.1 Desulfovibrionaceae bacterium | reverse complement strand
CCGTGAGAAGTCTGAGGCAGACCCCCGGACAGCTCGGGATGAGCGGCCCGGTGTGGAAGCCTGAGAATGGCCTGTGAAACGGCCCGGTGCATCGGTTCGGGGAGGGCGGCAGGGCCGGAAGGCTTGGGAAGGCCCCGGCAGCCCAGGCAGGCCCCCGGCGGCTGTGGAACGCCCGGAGAAGGCCTGAAAGGCCGTGGAGCCCCCTCAGGCCGCCCCGACTGCCCAGACAGCGACCCATGCCCATGCCGGCAGCGCCGGAGCGTGCGCCGGACCTGGTGCCGGGCCCTGCCGAACACACTGCCCGGCCGGCAAGCCAAACCCGGGATGCCGGCGGAGACGGCCTGCTTTCTCCCGCGCCTGCTGCGGCAAAGTGCTGATGGAGGCAGGGCCTGCGGGAGCGGGACGGGGCTCAGGGCATGCGTTCAGAGCCTGCGGAGAGGGGCCGGACAGTCCGCATGGGCCCTGCTCAGGGCATTGAAAAAACGCACTATCCCCCCAAAGCCGCGGGGAGCGCTCTTGCCGCGCTGCCGGAAAGACCAGTCCTGCAGAAGAGCGGACGCCGCAGCATTGCGGACAAGAGCGGAACGGGCGCTGTGTGACAGACAGATGCGGGCAGTTTTCCTCAGGAAGCGTGCATTTGACAGGGTAATGGACGCAAGTGCATGAAAATATGAGCGCAATATTGAAATGCTGTCTGGAACAGTGTAGCATGACGATGCATTTTGCAATTTGTCTGTGACAGATGAACGGGCTTGCGGAGGGTCTGACAGTCTGTCACGCAGAAAGAAGAACACCGGGGATGCGGCATGCCGGCACTGACCTGACAGACAGCCGACAGCAGTCTCGCATGACAGTCTGAACCGCGCCGTTTTCGCGCATGCCTGTCCCGCAGCCATACAAGGAGCTTGCCTCATGAAACTGACCAGAGGCGCCATAGGCAATCTGATCAACCGCTACAGGGCTGTTTTGACAAAATGCCGCCTTCTCAACAGTTTCGGCTCGCTGGCCGCGGCCGCGGCCCTTGCCGCGGGCCTGGCCCTGGGCGGGACCCAGGCCGCGCTGGCGGACGATCTGGTCATGGAGGGACAGACGCCCTCCTCAAGCGAGCTGAGCGGAGTCACCTCCGGGGACAGGGTGATCGCCGGCTGGAAGATCAGCCAGGCAGGCACCGAGACGCATGACACGGCCCTTGCGACCGATGTGACCGTGTACAGCTCGGCAGGCTATGTCGGCGGAAGCCTCGTGGAAACTGGCAGCCTGGGCTCCGGGGACAGCATCTCCCTCGCCCACGGCAGCCTTTCCACGATTCTGAACGGCACAAGCGGCACCGGGGAGTCGCGGCAGACCGTGCAGGGCGTGGCCGGCGGCAGCCTTGTCATGGGCAGCGGCGCCGGCACTGTGCGGGCTACGGCCCAGGATGTGTCCCTGACCATCCAGAGCGGCATCTACCTAGGCACAGTGATCGGCGGCAGCGCGGCCATAGCACTGGACGGCGCGGGCAGCATGCAGACGGGCGACCGGTCCGTCACCACCGTCATCAGCGGCGGCAATTTCATGTCGTCCATGCAGGACTCTGGAGACTCCGGAGAGGACGCCGGCCAGACGGAGACGACGGATACTGCAGACTCGTCCGGCAC
>JAUNSE010000587.1:580-1642 GCA_030539415.1 Desulfovibrionaceae bacterium | reverse complement strand
GCAGCCATTCTGCCCGCCCTTCGTCGCACATCGGCCACCCGCCGCCCATGCACCGGCGAGGCCGCAAATTCCCCCTGCGCAGTCCGGCTGTTTCACGAAAACAGCATTTTCCAGTCCATTATTTTCTTCATCAGGGCATTGCCCCGTTCATCAATTTTAAAGTCATTCCGCGCCAGTAAACCCATCACCCCCCTCTGGTCTTTTCTCCTGCGCTGTGGTAGCGTACCGCGTTCAAAACATATAACGCGCTGGAGAAAAAACCATGACCCAGTCCAGAAAAACCCGCGGCCAGGCGTTGAACAGGAAAAATCAGCACGCCTCCCGCACATCCGTCCCGGATGAACAGCCGCACTTCCCGCAGACGGGCGGCAGCGCCGCAGAGCCGGACAGTCCGGCCCGGAGCGCCTCTCCGGACACCCTCTTCGCGTCCCGCGCCTCGGCCTTCAGGGCCGGCACCGAGACGGTCCGCGCCACCCTCCGGCCCATTGTCCGGGCTCTCGACAGCTGCGCTCCGCCCTCCGACGAGGAGGTCGAAGCTCTTGCCTCGTCGCTTGCCGACCTGCGCTCGCGCTACGAGGACATGCATCACTGCGCGGCCGACCTGCTCGGCGCGGATGTCCCCGCTCCCGGAACGCCTCTCGGCGCCCTCGAGAAAGCCGTGAGACAGAGGGACGAAGTCGTTCGCGAGACCCTGACCGAAGGCCTTGACATCCTGGCCTCCTTCCAGAAGGTGCGGAGCTCCGGGCAGGCCTTTCAGCGGCCTCTTGCCGAGGAGCAGCAGAAGGCCGCGGCTCTTGCCGAACGCCTGTCCGCCAGACTTGCCCTGCTGCCGGCTCACGGCCGTCCCGCCGACCCGCATTCCAATGTCGAGCCCATCGGCCGGCTCGAGGCGGAGCTGCGCCCCTACCGGCTCTTCATGGAGGCCCTCACCTGCGATGCCGACAGGGCCGATTCCGCCGCCATGGAGGCGCTGGAAGGCATCTTCCAGCAGCTCGACACATGCCTCCCGGGCAGACTCGTGCGCGCCCTCTACAGCGGCATGTACTCCCTCCCCGGCACAGC
>JAUNSE010000587.1:0-570 GCA_030539415.1 Desulfovibrionaceae bacterium | reverse complement strand
AGCCCGGCGCATCCTCCCGGTCGAGACCGGCCAGGACGCCGGAGCCGCGCGGGATGCCCTCATCGACACGACCGTCCCCGCCCCGGACGATGACCTGCTGCGCGAGCTTGACCGCAGGGCCGGCAAGAAGATCTTCCGCTATGTGACAAGACTGGTCGCGAGACTCTGCGTCCTGACCGGGGCCCAGGCCCGCGACTATGCCGAACTGCTCTGCAAGGGCGGCTCGAAGGGGCTCGCCAAGGTGGATGATGCCCTGGACTTTCTGCTCGAAGGACGCTTTCTCCGGGAAGTTTTCCTCGACAGGGGCGGCTCCGCGCCCGCCCTGCTCGCCGGAAAGCCCTTTCTCGACCGCATGCACAGCGAGGCGGACGCCATGCAGCAGGCGCTGCTCTCCCCCTTCCCGCAGGAGGAATCCCTGAGCGGCATGATTGCCCCGCGCTCCGTGCGGCGCGCCCTGGCCTGCAACGACAGCGAACTGCGCTATCTGAAGGGTGTCAGGAGCCACGAGAAGAAAAAGGGTCTTCCACATAAACCGTGGTTATGGTTTGGGGAAGCCTAGAGACAATTTTT
>JAUNSE010000065.1 GCA_030539415.1 Desulfovibrionaceae bacterium | reverse complement strand
CGACCTTCTTGCGGAACGACTGTCTGCGATCTTCGCCGTCAATCAGTCCGGCTATGAATTCGGCAATATGTAACACATGATTTTTCCGTTTCGCGTTCAGCATGCATCTGGCAATGCCAATTTTGCAGGACGGACAAGACACAAGAAGTGCATCCTTGTAGTCGCTGCCCATGAGCTCTGTCAGCTTTTCCTGCTTCACCTTGCGCAGTTCATTGTAGATGGCCGGGGAAGTCATGGCACCGGTTCCGGATTCGCCGCAGCAGCCGGGACTGAGCGAGAGCTTCGCGCCGCTGAACTGCTCCACCTGCTGCATGAGCAGCTGATGCCCCTTGATGCGGTGCACGCCGGCCCAGGGACAGTGGCAGGAACCGTGATAGACGAGACGCGTGCCGGCGGGCAGCGGCGTGGACTGTCCGCTGGCTTTCTCGTTGAGAATGGGCAGCGTCAGCTGGCTCACGTCCATCAGCTTGATTTCCGGGAACTGCTCCGTCAGTTCGTACCTCTCAAGGCTGTCCAGGCAGGTGGGGCAGCTCGTGACAATATTGGTGCAGGTGTAGCCCTGCTGCTGAACGGAGCGCAGCATGGAAGCCAGGTACTGCCTGTTCTTGGCCATATTGTCTTCATAGACCACATCCATGCCGGCAGCCAGAGCCGGATAGCCGCAGCACATGTGCCTCGGAGGCACCATGACGGCGTAGCCGGCATGCAGCAGAAGCATGACTGTGGACAGGCCGATGCGGTCGTAGAAGAGGGAGCCGCCGCAACCGGGGAAGTAGAGGGCCAGAGGGAGTTTCTCGGGACTGTCCTGAGTGGAGAAGATATTGCCCCTGTGCACCTTGAGCGACTCGTACAGGTTGGTGTAGCCCATCTTGGGGCCGGGGCCGGAGAACATGGGGCTTTCCATGCGCCTGCGCCACGGTTCGGGCACGACGCTCAGGAACTTGTTCTGCATCTTCTGTCCCAGAGAGGCCATCTTGGCCACCTTGGGCATGCGGGTGGGCACATCTTTGGCAAGCCAGTCCATCACCCGTCCCTTGAGGGGATGGCCGCCGGCATGCTCGTGCTCGAGCATAGCGTGCAGGGTAAGGGCGACCTCGCCGGACGGAATCTTCATGGGGCACTGGGCCATGCAGCGCCCGCAGGCGGTGCAGTGCTCGATCTGATAGCGCAGGGCGCGCATCAGTCTGTCGTCCACGCGGCCCTTGTTGATCTGGGAATAGTAGATGGCCTCGACCAGCATGCCGTAGACCATGTTCTTGTTGCGCGGATGGAACTGCAGCGAGGACTGGGGACAGGTCATGGGACAGACTGTCTTGCACTTGCCGCAGCGGGTGCAGGTCTGCACGTTGCGGAGAATGCCTATCAGCGTGTCCTTGTCGGAGAGGCCGCTTTCGCTGATGTCGCGGATAAGCCCGTTGAAGGAGAAGGTGAAGGGCTTGACCGGAAGATCCCGGTAGACGAGCTTGGCCGGGTTCATGACGTCGCGCGGGTCCGTGCGCTCCTTGAACAGGCGGAGGTCGTCCATCTTCTGCTGGCTGAGGAAATGGATCTTGGTGATGCCTATGCCGTGCTCGCCGGAGACCTCGCCGCCCATCTCCTGACACTTGGTCATGACCTGGCAGGCAACCTCTTCGGCATGCTCCAGCATGTCATGATCATTCGAGTTGACCGGGATGTTGATATGGCAGTTGCCGTCACCGGCATGCATGTGGCTCGCGACAACCAGGCGCGAGGCCTCCATGTCCTCCATGATGCTGTGGATGCTGCGCTGCAGTCTGGGATACTTTTCGCAGAGCTTTTCCAGAAAGGCGCGCGCCCGGGACAGAATTTCGGTATCCGACACGTCATTGCTGGAAAGCTGGCCCAGAGCGCCCTTGGAGATATAGGAGAATTCCTTGTTGAACTCCCTGTCCTCCATGGGGAAGCCGGAGCAGCGGCCCACATCCTGCAGCGCCCGGCGGTAGGCCTTGGCCGTGCATTCGAGGTTGACCTGCTCCAGGAACTGGGAGAATTCTGGAATACGGCCGATGGGAATGACCACGTCCTCGTTCATCTTGAAGCCGGAGGTGCGCTTGGCGATGAGGGACAGTCTGTGACGGTCCTCCCAGAAGCGCTCGGCCTCCTTCTTGTCCTGGGCGACCGAGATGTCCACAAACTCCTGCTGCTCCACCACCTGGACGATATTGTCCACGCACTTGTCGAGCAGGTAGGCATCGTCGCCGTCCACCTGGACAATGATGACCGAAATGGGCTCGCCTTCGTACTTTGTGCTCTTGCGCTGATACTCGATGGCCTGCACGTACTTGGCGTTGAACTCCTCCATGGCGGAGATGTGCGCGTAGTCGCCCTCCTCGCGTATGCGGTTGCGCAGACCGACAAGCTCGCGCACCACCACAGCGGCGGGAGTCATGCTGCGGCCGAAGAATTCGAGCACCATGACGCGGCTGAACTTGGGCTTCGGATGCGTGGTGAAGCACACTTCGGTGATGATGCCGTCGGTGCCTTCCTTCTGCACGCCGGGCAGGCCTCCCAGCGCCTTGTTGGTGACATCCTTGCCAAGGCCGGGGAGCCGGAGCTCGTCGCCCCTGAGCTTGACCACGTTGCGCACGCCGCCGCTCATGTCCTTGACCACGAAGACAGCCGTCTCGTCGGGGAGAATCTTGTGACGCGGATGATGCTCGCGCTCCACGGAGATGATCTCGCCTGTCGGAGTCACCATGCGCCACCAGAGCAGATTGTCGATGGTGGTGCCGTATTCGAAGGCCATGGGACCGCCGGCGTTCTCGGAGACATTGCCGCCGATGGTGGACGCCTGCTTGGAGGCGGGGTCCACGGAGAAAAGCGCGCCGGCCTTGTTCACGGCGGCTATGACATCCTGAGTGATGCAGCCGGCCTGACAGGTGACGGTCAGTCCCTCCAGATCAATGGAGGAAATCCTGTTCATGCGCGTGAGGCTCACAATGACCGTGCGCTTGCGGGCGGGCACGGCGCCGCCGGTCATGCCGGAACCGCCGCCGCGGGGAATGAGGGCGAATTTCAGTTCGTTGGCCAGCTTGACCAGTTCCGAAACCTGCTCGGTGGAGTCGGGCTCAACCACCATGAGAGGCAGCTCCATGCGCAGGTCGGTGGCATCCGTGGCGGAAGACACGATGGACGCCGGATCATCCAGGATGCCGCTCTCGGGCAGGAAGCCGCGCAGGCGCTCCAACAGACGTCCGCGGAAGGCTTCTTCCGCCTCGTAGGCGGACCAGAACATGGTTATGCCTTCGCTGATGGCCGTGGCATAGTAGTGAGCGAGCGACATGGAGTCGCGCTCGTAATGCGCATTGACGCTCGCTCGCACCGTCTCCGCGTTGATGAACGGATTGTAGGCGACGAGGAAGAGCTCTTCGGCGATGGAAATGGCAAGCTGACGCACAGACTCCGGCCATGCCTGAAAATCATCAATATTGATGCGAAGAATACGGTTGACAACAAAGTCAGGCGAAATGGATATATGCGGGCCTTTCTGAGGCATGGCTGGATCTCCCTAAAGAAAACCGTGACACTGTGAAGGAGACGTTATAAGCGCCAATATCAGTTAGCGCAAGTGTTCCAACCTGTCCTAAAAACAGCTGAAATCACTTGTGTTTTTCACACGATGTCCATGAGAGGGCGGATGATGCCCCGTCCTCAGGCATCCTTTCGGCGGCAGTAGGCGCGATAGGCGCGGGCAACGGGGGAATCCGGGTCCATGCTGTCGAGCCATGTGCCCTCGCAGTTTCCGCCCGCCGGCTCCGGAGGCTTGCTGTAGACACTGTCTCCGCCTGCCTGCCAAAGCGGCTTCTGGTCCAGGATGAGATGGATTTTCAAATCCCTGAAAAATTCCTTTTCCATAAAGGAGTTGGCGCGGTCGAGCACCTCGCCGCGAAGATACTGGAGCTCCTGCATGGCCATGGTATCCTCGCAGCCGATCTCCAGGCGGTCATCCTTGTGCCCCAGAGGCAGACAGAAGGCTGAAATATCCTCGCCCATGACCACGGGCCAGTTCCGCCACAGTTCGACCAGCACAATCTGCTCGGGGCACTTGACCATCTGGGCGAGCCGCTCCAGGAAGCGCCTGGTCAGTTCGCCCGACGGTGTCAGCGTGCGGCTTCGCTTGTTGAACTTCTTGAATGTTCGCATTGGTGCATACTCCTGCCGGACGACATCTGCCCGGACACCCCGGCAGCGGATTCAGACGAGAGCCGCCCTGCTCCTCCCGCGTGAAGCTACGATCTTTTCCGCCGCAAAGGCAAGACCCCGAAACAGCCGCTCTTCCGGGCATTCGGATACAGGCTATTGACATATAAAAATATCTTGATAAAGGATAATTGTACAGCGGCGGATCTGCCCGATGCCTCCCGCACCGCGGGTGCGGCATCGCCTGTCTCCGCGCAAGCCGCATCCTCCATCCGCAGGCGCATGCCTGAGCATTCTCTCCGAAAAAGGCCACGCATGACCGTCCATCTTTTCAAAGCCCTTTCTGACGAAACCCGCCTCAGACTGCTGCGCATTCTCATTGACCACAAACTGTCCGTCAACGAACTTGTCAGCATTCTTGAAATGGGGCAGTCCCGCATCTCCCGCCACCTCCGCATCCTGACCGAAGCAGGTCTGCTGACCTCGCGCAGGGACGGCCTGTGGGTTTTCTATCAGGCCAACAGCGAGGGGGAGCACAATGACTTCCTGAGCGCCATTACTCCCTACCTGAAAAATATTCCCGAAGCTGCTCACGACGATGAGCGCACCATGCGTCTGGTGGAGGAGAAGCAGGCCAAATCAAGGCAGTTTTTCAATGATATCGCAGAAGACTGGGATATACTGAACAAGGAGATCCTGGGCGATTTCGACCTTCCCGGCAGAGTTTTCGAGGCCATGCCGGAGCGCTGCCATCTTGCAGTTGATCTTGGCTGTGGTACAGGTAGTGTGATGCGTCAGATGCTGGGCAGGGCCGACGGCGTCATCGGCGTGGACATCTCGTCCGGCATGCTTGACGCCTGCCGCAGGACCTTTGCGGACGTGCCCGACGCGGAGCACAGGATATCCCTGCGCATCGGCGAAATGGAGCACCTGCCCCTGCGCGACCAGGAGGCCGACTTCGCCTCCGTCAACCTTGTTCTTCACCATCTGCCGCGTCCCGAGCTGGCCCTGCCTGAAATCAGGCGCATTCTGTCTCCGTCGGGCCGTCTTTTCATTTCGGATTTTGAAAAGCACAGCGACGAATACATGCGCGAGCGCTACGGGGACCTGTGGCTCGGCTTTGACCCCATGAAGCTTGCCGTCACGCTGCGGGAGGCCGGCTTCAGCCGCACCACCATCCACAAGCAGAAAGTCAACCGCAATCTCACTCTGATCCTTATTACTTCGTATGTCTCCGCGCCCGTGTCGCGGCCCGTCTAATTCAGGAGGAAAGCATCCATGGTCAAGCCCCTTGATCTCAGCCTGGACCACAAAGTCAAAGATCTCGAGCTCGCCGAGCTCGGTCGCAAGGAAATGCAGCTCTCCGAGCGCGAAATGCCCGGACTGATGGAATGCATTCGCAAATACGGCCCGAGCAAGCCCCTCAAGGGAATGCGCATCACGGGCTCCCTGCACATGACCATTCAGACCGCCATGCTTATCCGCACCCTGTACGAACTGGGCGCGGACATCCGCTGGGCCTCCTGCAACATCTTCTCCACCCAGGACCATGCCGCCGCGGCCATTGCCGCCGACGGCTACGCCAAGGTCTTTGCCTGGAAGGGTGAATCCATCGAGGACTACTGGTGGTGCACGGAAATGGCCCTCACCTGGCCTGACGGCAAGGGTCCCGACCTGATCGTGGACGACGGCGGTGACGCCACCCTGCTCATCCATGTGGGCTATGCCTGCGAAAAGAACCCCGACATGTTCTCCCAGGAGCCCGGCAATGCCGAAGAGGCCGCCATCATGGCCCGTCTCAAGGACCGCTACGATGCCGACCCCGCCCACTGGCAGAAGGTCGCCGCCAACGTCAAGGGTGTCAGCGAGGAGACCACCACCGGCGTGCACAGGCTGTATCAGCATGCCGCCCAGGGCACCCTGCTCTTCCCGGCCATCAATGTGAACGACAGCGTGACCAAGTCCAAGTTCGACAACCTGTACGGCTGCCGCGAGTCTCTGGCCGACGGCATCAAGCGCGCCACCGACATCATGGTCGCCGGCAAGGTCGTCATGGTCTGCGGCTACGGCGATGTGGGCAAGGGCTGCGCCCAGTCCATGCGCGGCTTCGGCGCCCGCGTGCTCGTTTCCGAAGTGGATCCGATCTGCGCCCTGCAGGCCGCCATGGAAGGCTATGAAGTGTGCACAGTCGAGGATGCCCTGCCCATCGCCGACATCTATGTCACCTGCACCGGCAACGTGAACATCATCACCGGCGCCCACATGGAGCAGATGAAGGACGAGGCCATCGTCTGCAACATCGGCCACTTCGACAACGAAATCGACATGAACTACCTCAACTCCACCCCCGGCTGCGTGAAGACCAACATCAAGCCGCAGGTGGACAAGTGGAAGCTCCTGTCCGGCCGCTCCATCATCGTTCTGGCCGAAGGCCGCCTTGTCAATCTCGGCTGCGCCACCGGCCACGCCAGCTTCGTCATGTCCAACAGCTTCACCAACCAGGTTCTGGCCCAGATTCGTCTGGCCACCATCAAGAATCTGAAGGCCCAGGTCTACACCCTGCCCAAGGACCTCGACGAGGAAGTCGCCCGTCTGCATCTCGCCCGCCTCGGCGTCAAGCTGACCACGCTCACCCAGGAGCAGGCCGACTATCTCGGCATCAAGATCGAAGGCCCCTACAAGCCGGACTACTACCGCTACTAGTCTGACGGCCTGACACAGACATTCACTGGCTGCAGGACGACATTTCCGTTGTCCTGCAGCTTTTTTCTGCGCCGTCAGGCGGGCTCCGGAAATTGATTTCCAGCGCCACCGGCCATGGCAGTCAGACAGGGGCGGACACGCGCGGACGGAAAAGCGGCATTGCCCATGTTACGCTTTGCGGGCATTATGGAACCGGCGCGCGGCTGCCGGCCCTCCCGGTTTCCGGCTCGCTTTTTGACTTTTTCTTCCCGGAACATTAGAAGAATTCCCTTATTTCATCATACAGGCAGGTAGTCTTCATGAGCGACGCAGCAAGCCGCGATTTCCGCCAGAAAGGCGGCACCATCACCCTCACCATGCAGCCGACGGGCGGCACAAGCGTTGTCCCGAGGCCCAAGACCGTGCGCCAGCTGCTGGACAGACTGGGACATCTGGAGGAGACGGCGCTGGTCATCCGCGACGGCACGCTGCTGACACCGGATCTGGCCATACAGCCCGACGATCACATCATCGTGCGCTCCATCATCTCCCACGGCTAATCTGACGCATTCGACCGGAACAAGGACAGACCCGCTCCTATGGATTCCCTCTTCACAAATTTTGACCAGGCCCTGCGCAATTTTTCCATCGCCTTCATCCCGGCCTTTCTGGGCATCATTCTGCACGAGGTCGGACACGGCTGGATGGCCCTGCGCCAGGGCGACATCACGGCCAAATTCATGGGGCGCCTCACGCTCAACCCCATTCCGCATATCGATCCTCTGGGCCTTGCCATGTTCGTGCTCACGAGCCTGAGCGGCAGCTTTGTCTTCGGATGGGCCAAGCCTGTGCCCATCAATCCGAGAAATTTTGCCAGACCGCGCCAGGGCCTGATGTGGGTGGCGCTGGCCGGCCCCTGCACCAACTTTCTGCTGGCCCTCATCTGCGCGGCTCTGCTCAAGGCCGTCATCGTCTTTCTGCCGCCCGTGTACTGGCTGAGCAATCCGGTTTATGAGTTTGCCGTCTCCACCCTGCAGATGGGCATTCTCATCAATCTCGGTCTGGGCGTGTTCAATCTCGTCCCCATCCCGCCGCTCGACGGCAGCAAGGTCGTTTCATACTTTCTTCCCCCGAAAGCGGCCTATTCCTATCTGTCCTTCGGCCGCTACGGATTCATCGTGCTCATTCTGCTCATTGCCACGGGCATCCTGAGCCACGTGCTTCTGCCCCTTCTCAAGGGTAGCTTCCATCTCATTCTCAGTCTTTTTGCCATCGCCTAACCGGCAGCAGCCAGGGACTGGCATTTTTCTTCTGCAAAGGTATCTTCGCATGGACACAGAGCTTCGCACCGTATCGGGCATGCGCCCCACAGGTCCTCTTCACCTCGGCCACTATTTCGGCGTTCTCAAAAACTATGTCGAGCTTCAGCACAAGATGCGCGCTTTCTACTTCGTGGCCGACTGGCACGCTCTGACCACGGACTTCAACCGCACAGAAATGCTGCAGAGGCACGTCATCGAAATGGTCAAGGACTGGGTGGGTGCCGGCCTTGATCCTGAAAAGTGCGTCATTTTCCGTCAGTCGGATCTCAAGGAGCATGCCGAGCTCTCCCTGCTCTGCTCCATGTTCACTCCTGTCTCCTGGGTGGAGCGCAATCCCACCTACAAGGAACAGCAGCAGCAGATTACCACCAAGGACCTGAGCTGTACCGGCTTCCTCTGCTATCCCATCCTGATGGCGGCGGACATTCTCATGTACC
>JAUNSE010000586.1 GCA_030539415.1 Desulfovibrionaceae bacterium | reverse complement strand
CTCCCGTCGGGCAGGACCAGCGCCGCCGCGTTAGCGAGCGCCTGGCGCACGTCGGCCAGACGGGCCGCAATGCCCCTGGCGGCAAGCCTGTTCTGCACGAGCTTCAGAGACAGCAATCCCAGCACGGCCAGAGCCGCAACCGCTCCTGCCTCTTCGCTGTGAAGGGCTTCGTCCGGCGCAAGGCCCCGGGTTTCCAGCATGGCCCGGAAGGGCTCGCGCATCTCGTCCAGCCAGTGCAGCTGCAGCACGGTTTCGGCTGCGTCCGGAGCGCCGGGCGCAGTGCCCTCAAGCGGATTTTCGCAGACCAGCGCCCTGAAGCCGCAGAGGGACAGGCGCTTTGCCTGGGCGTGGAGGTTCGGGCCGGTCACGCGGCCGTCATCCTGGCGGCACACGGGTCCGGCATCACAGTCCGCGCTTTGGAGCGTGACTGCCGGCAGCCGGAACCGCGCTCCTCCCTCCTCCGCGGTTCCGGGCCGCGCCGCGGCCCGGCCGGGGCCGGACAGAAGAAAGGCCCGCCGGGAAGCCCGGCAGGCCGTGATGTCGAGGAAAGGCTGTCAGCCTACTTCTGATTCTGCAGAACGGAGAAGTCGCCGCCCATGAGCGCGTCGTACATCTCCTTCTTGATGAGCTTGAGGTACGGCGGAATCTTGGGCGCGGCGCCCAGGATGCGCTGTCTCGGGGCGTTGGCGGGCAGGCGCACGAGAACGATGTTCTCCTTCTGCACCGCGTCGGACCAGACCACGGTCTGGCCGCCCTGGGGCATTTCGCTCTGGATGGAGGCCATGCAGCTCATGCCCAGAAGATTGATGAGGTTGTTGGCGGGATCGATGGTGACCGCCGGGGAGGCCAGCTTCTCGGCCAGCTCCTTGCCCTTGGAATGACGCAGGAAGGGGCGGGCGATATAGTATTCGCGGCCGTCCGCCGTCTTGCTTTCGGAGAGCGTGTACTTCATGAACTCGAAGGCGGGCTTGGTGAAGTACAGAAGGCCGATCACCGTGTAGCGGTGCTTGTCGCCGGGCAGAAAGCCGTTGGCCTCGTATTCCTCGAGCAGGTCATGGCGGGCGCTGGCCACGTCGTTTTTCGCCTTGCCGGCCCTGGCCAGTATATCGTCCACTTCAGGCCCGCGGCCCAGGTAGTATTTCCACTGTGTCTCGGCCATAGTTGTGTCCTCCTTGTTGATCGGACAATCCTAACCGCATATGCCCCGCTGTCAAGAGGCGCACGCGGCTGCCGTCCCCGGCCGCAGAGGCGGACAGGGCGGAAAAAGGCCCGGGGAAAACGCCCCGGGCCGGAAAGAATTTGCCGCGAAACGGCGCGGCCAGGGGGCCGCGGGGCTAGTCGATGATTTCCTTGGGCATCACCGGCCCGAGCAGGCTGTCGTCCACGTAGCGCCAGCGCACGCCGTCGGGGTAGCCCGCGCGCACATTGTCCGTGGAGGCCGGGCCGCCCACCGTGAAGGCGGCCAGGGCGCGGCGCCTGAAGCCGTCCAGCAGCTCCGGCGTGAGCTCGCCTTCGGGTGCGGGCTCGCGGTATTCGAGCACGATCTTCTCCTCGTTGTGCGTGTAGAGGCCGGCCATGTAGCGCACGAGCCAGTAGGCGGGCTGCTCGTCCTCGGTGTCGGCGGACCAGGGCTCGCCGCCGAGACC
>JAUNSE010000585.1 GCA_030539415.1 Desulfovibrionaceae bacterium | reverse complement strand
CCTCCTGGTCTCCGTCTTCACCTCGCTCGGCTGCATGCACGGCGAAGGCCTGGGCATTGCCGGCATCATGCAGCGGCACGAGGAGTATTCCCTTCCCAAGGGGCAGACGCCGGTATTCTGGGACGGCATCAGCCGCTTCAGGGTCGTCCTGCCCAACCTCAACTGGCGCAAGACCACCACGGACCGCGTGAACCGGGTGCGAGCCGATCTCATGAAGAAGATGCTGGCGCAGTCGGAACTGGACCAGGAGAAAGGCGCATGGGTCGGCATGCTCTGGGATCGCTGGGGCCGCGGTGAGTACTTCTCCGCCGCCGAGACCGCGGAAATGCTGGACATCTCGGTCCCGACCGCCCGCGGCCTGCTGAAGGATCTGGAGCAGGCAGGGCTCATCGAGTCCTGCTCGGGCTACGTGCGCGGGGCGTACCGCTTTCTCTGATGCCGTCTGATTCCGTCTGATCCTGCCGGAAGGCCTTCGGGAGGAGCTCCTGCCATGTCTTCGTCTGCCTTGTCTTCGCCTGCCGGAAGCGGGCCGGGAAGACAGGGGGACTGAAAACCCGGGCTGAAGTCCGCGGACAGGGCCGATTCGGCCAAAGCGCGGACAATCTGCATCATGCTCTGCGGGCGGTGCACTGGACGAAAATCCAACTGCCGAGGAATCCTCGGCAGTTCAAACAGGAAGGCTCCGGGCGGGCCGGAAGAAAAACCGGATTCCGCGGCCCCGGCGCCATGATCCTTTGCGGGATGCCGGGCAGCTTGGCGGGCCGCTCAGTTCCGGCCCCGCCGGGCCCGTTCTTCGGACTCTTCGGAGATCAGCCGGTACCTGTCCACGGGCAGGACGCATCTTTGGAAAAACAGTTCTGTCAAAGATGTGCCGGATGAAAAAGTGGTTGTTTCAAAAATGGAAATAACCACATAACACGTTGTTATATATGATAAAAAATGGACGAGACGAGCTTTCCCCGCATGTGAGGAATAGCTCTGCGGGCAGTGCACTGGACAAAAATCCAACTGCCGAGGAATCCTCGGCAGTTCAAACAGGAAGGCTCCGGGCAGGCCGGAAGAAAAAGCGGATTCCGCGGCCCCGGCGCCATGATCCTCTGCGGGATGTGGAGCACCTTTCAGGCGGGCCGCTCAGCTCCGGCCCCGCCGGGCCCGTTCTTCGGACTCTTCGGAGATCAGCCGGTACCTGTCCACGGGCAGGACGCGGCGCAGCATGGTCTCGATCTGTCCCGCTGCCTTGAGGATGGCGTCCAGGCTCACGTTCGGGATTTCGCCGCGCTCCCCGACATAGTGGGCAAGGTATCTGGCCGAGGGATTGATCAGCTCCAGGCGCTCGCACACGAGCCAGGCCACGCTCTCGGCCTCGAACTCGCGCCTGCGCAGGGAGATTTCCGGGTCGTCCGGCCGGTACTCCCAGCCCGGGCGCTGCGGGTCGTCGTCCCAGGCAGGCGGCTCATGGTCGGGGCTGGCCATGTGTCCGCACAGATAGTGCCCGAGCTCGTGGGCCGCGGTGACGAGCTTCGCCTCGGGGGAGAGGCGGGCGTTCACGGTGAGGGTGGCGTACAGGCGCACCTTCTTCTCCTTTCCGCCGACAAGCAGGGGCAGCCATGCGCCGTCCCTGCCGGAGCTTTCGATGCGGCCCGCATGG
>JAUNSE010000064.1:8176-8694 GCA_030539415.1 Desulfovibrionaceae bacterium | reverse complement strand
TTCTCGCTCTGACCTGCGGCGACGCGGCCGAGGTGCTGGGCGTCGCCCAGGCCTGTGACGAGGAGGATATCTGGAGCCGCGAGAATCCCGCGGGCGCTGCCGCGGCTGTCATCGGAAAGGCTCCGGCAGAATTCACCTTCGGCGTGCCCGCCGGACTGGAGAGTCTCTGCGACAACACGGCCTGGGAGCATGCCTTCCACGAGGCAGTCTCGCGTCTCGAGGCCATGGGAGGCCGTGCGGTGCCGGTGGACTTCGCTCCCTACCGGGAGGCCGCGGACATGCTCTACTTCGGCCCGTATCTGGCCGAGCGCGTGGCCGCTGTCGGAGGATTTGTGGAGCCCAATGCCGCAGCCTGCGATCCCACGGTGAAAAGCATCATCATGGGAGCGGCCCACTGGTCGGCCGTGGAAATGTTCCAGTGCCGCTGCCGCACCATGGAGATCAAAAAGATTGCGGACAGGGATTTTGCCGGCATGGACATGCTGCTTGTGCCCACGGCGCCGAACACCTTCACTATC
>JAUNSE010000064.1:0-8166 GCA_030539415.1 Desulfovibrionaceae bacterium | reverse complement strand
GTGCGCCGCGACCCGGTCAAGACCAATGTGCGCATGGGCACGTACACGAATTTCGTCAACATCCTCGATCTCTGCGCGGTTGCCGTTCCGGCCGGTCTCACCACGCTGCCCGGCACTCGGACGGTCATGCCCTTCGGCGTGACCATGATTGCGCCGGCCTTTTCAGAAGAGAAACTGCTGGCCGTGGCCGCGGCGTTCCATGCCGCACAGATGGAGAAGGGCCTCATTCTCGGAGCGCCGGAGGCGAATCCGTCCGCCGGGAACGGCACGATGCGCCTTGCCGTGTGCGGGGCCCACATGAGCGGCATGGCGCTCAACTGGCAGATGCAGGAGGCCGGCGCCACGCTGGCCCGGGTCTGCGCAACGGCGCCCTGCTACCGCATGAAGCTCGTGCCCGGCGGAGAGCCGCTGCGTCCCGGTCTTGTGCGGGTGGAGGAAGGCGGCGTTTCCATCGGTCTTGAAGTGTGGGACATGCCCCGCCGGGCTGTGGGCGCCTTTCTTGAACGCATACCCGCGCCGCTGGGACTTGGGTCCGTGGAGCTCGAGGACGGAAGCTGGGTGAAGGGCTTTGTCTGCGAATCGGCTCTGCTTGAGAAAGCCGAGGACATCAGCGGGTTTGGTTCGTTCAGAGCGTACTTGAACAAGTGATCCGCAGCGCGGCAAAGCGGACCCGGCATTGAGGGGCTTTCCAGAAGGAAGGCCCCTTTTCGTTCGCGTGCTGTCAGCAGCTGGCCGCACTTTCAGGCGCACAGACACGATTTTATTAATAATAAATTTTATTAGTGTTTAATGGCATAGATCAGGCAAGGGAATAGTCCAGCCGTGAAGTCTGAAGAAGTTGAACAATCCAAGATAAAAATCGAAAAAATAATATGTATTGATGAAATACATCGACCAAAAAACAATGCTGTTTGTCTGGTAGATATATAAAATAAAAATACATTGAATTGTAACAAATCAATGTCTAATAAAAAAATTTTTACAGCGCAGAGCATATTTGATATTTTTCTTGTTTCTGGTAAGTATTGCCTGTGACAAAATTTAGCCGTAGCTTGATATATGGCTATAAAGATAATGGCTTTTATGTCGATGCGAAAAACAGTGATAGCAATATATTTTGTTATTCATGTTTGACGCAGTGCCTGTCCAACTTTATTGATTATGTCGGTTTGTGTTGCATAATATTATACAATCACTGCAATACATATGATCGGCAATGGAGTCTGTTATGCTCACTCCCGCACAAATTGAACTTGTCAAAGCAACAGTGCCTGTCCTGCGCGAGCATGGCGTCGCCCTGACCACTCATTTCTACAAGCGCATGCTCTCCGGCAATCCGGAGCTGCGTCATATCTTCAATTCCGCGCATCAGGCCGGCGGCAAGCAGCAGAAGGCGCTGGCCGCCGCAGTGCTCGCCTATGCCGAAAACATCGAAAATCTCGCGGTCCTGCTTCCTGCCGTCCGCCAGATAGCCGTCAAGCACTGTACCATAGGCGTTCGCGCCGAGCAGTACGGCATAGTGGGCAGGCATCTGCTCGCCTCCATCAAGGAGGTTCTGGGCGACGCGGCCACGGACGAGCTGATAGATGCCTGGGCCGCGGCCTACGGTCTGCTGGCCGATGTCCTCATCAAGGCCGAGGGCGAGATCTACAGTCAGCAGGCCATGGCGGATGGCGGCTGGTCCGGCTGGCGTCCGTTCAGGATTGCCAGCATCAAGGAGGAGTGCGCGGATGTGAAAAGCTTCTGCCTGACTCCGGCCGACGGAGGTCCGCTTCCCTCCTTTGTCCCCGGGCAGTTTGTCTCGGTCCGCGTCTTCGTGAAGGAAATTTCGCTCGCCCAGCCCAGACAGTACACCATCACCGCCATGGACAGCGCAATGGTGCGCATCACCGTCAGGCACGTGCCCTCCGGCCGGGTCTCCGGGGCGCTGCACGGCATGCGTGAAGGCGATGTGGTCGAACTCTCCGCCCCTCTCGGCGATTTCAATCCTGTCCAGAACGACGCGCCCGCCGTTTTCCTTTCCGCCGGCATCGGCATCACGCCCATGGTTTCCATGCTGGCCGCTGCGGCTGCCGGAACGCCGGACAAAAAGGTCTGCTTTGTCTATGTGTGCCGCGGGCCGGAATCCTTCCCGCTCAGAGCCGAAGTGGAGAAGAGCGTGGCCGCCATGCCCGGCGCTGCCCTGCATGTCTTCTACACCCGCTCCGATGCCGCCGGCTGCTTCAAGAACGGCCGCCTTGCCGCCGCTGACTATGCGGCCGTCGGCATGAGCGCTGATGCCGAATACTATATCTGCGGCCCGGTTTCCTTCATGGCCGAACACAGGCAGGCGCTGCTCGCGTACGGCGTGCCGGCCGAACGCATCCACATGGAAGTCTTCGGCACCGGCGACATGGCCTAGCGGCCCTGCCGGCCTTCCGGGAGGCGCAGGCTTCCCGGCGGGTGCCATGCGGCTGAATTCGGGGCAGGATTCTCCCTCCGCGGAGATCCTGCCTCTACTGTTTCTGCGGCGGGCGCGTTTTTCTCCCCGTGCCGGAGCGGACCGAATTGCGAACACTTGGCAGTGGGCGCTTGTGCGGCTATACTCTCAAACTCAGACAATGTACTTGAGGAGTGACCCATGGAGATATATTTCCACGCCGGCGGCGAAGACAAATGGACCGCCAGCATTGCTCTGGTTCCCATCTGGAAGGATGAAAAAATTCTCGAGACCTGCCCGGACCTGGCCGAGGCGGCTCCCTTTCTGCAGATTGCTCCCGGCATGCGCGACGTGACCGGACGAAAGGGCGAGATCAGCATAGTCTACGGGCACAAGGATCTGCCCTATTCCAGGGTGATGTTTATCGGCCTCGGCGAGGAATGTCTCGGCAGGGACACTGCGATGGACGTTGTCCGCGAGGGCTTTGCCAAGGGGCTGGCCCGCGTGCGGGCCATGCATCTCGAGTCCGCCCACATCCCCTTCTTCAGCCTGTCCCGCCTTGGCGGCGAGCTGCGGGTGCTGGAAGAGGCCGTCTATGCCTGCTGCCTTGCCAATTATTCCAGCATCCACTTCAAGAAGACCACAAGGGAGAGCCTGCCTCCCGCCGTGCAGTGGCTCGGCATAGGCTTCAGAGACGAATATGTGCCAGATGCCGCCCGTCAGGCCGCCCGCCGCGGGGAGCGCTCGGCCGAGGCGGTGCTCCTTGCCCGCAAGTTCGCCACTGCGCCCGGCAATGTGATGTATCCCGAGACGTTTGCGGAAAAGGCCAGAATGCTGGCGGCCGACAACAATCTGAAGATTGACGTTCTGGACGAGAAGGATCTGGAAGCGAGAGGATTTGGCGCCCATCTTGCCGTGGGTCGGGGCGGCGCCCATCCGCCGCGTCTGGTGGTGCTGGAACACGCCCCCAAGGGCAGGGAGAATGACAGACCGATAGTTTTCGTGGGCAAGGGCATCACCTTCGACTCGGGCGGCATTTCCCTCAAGCCCGCTGCCAAGATGCACACCATGAAGAGCGATATGACCGGCGCTGCCGCCACCCTGGCCAGCCTTGTGGCTCTGGCCGATGAAGGTGCCGACTGCCGCGTCATCGGCGTCATGGCTCTGGCCGAGAACATGCCGGACGGCAACGCCACCCGTCCGGGCGATGTGGTCACCGGCCTTTCCGGCGATACCATTGAGATTGTCAACACCGATGCCGAAGGCCGCCTCGTGCTCTGCGACGCGCTGGCCTACGTGCAGCAGAACTGGGAGCCCGCAGCCATCATTGATATCGCCACCCTGACCGGCGCATGCGCCGTTGCCCTGGGCGATCAGGTGGCGGGACTGTTCTGCAGCAGCGACAGCCTGGCCGAGCGCGTGCTGAGCGCCGGCCACTGCGCTGGCGAGTACTTCTGGCGCCTTCCCCTGTGGGAGGGCTACAAATCGAAGCTGAAGAGCCCCATCGCGGATATCTGCCACACCGGCTCTTCCCGCGAGGGAGGTGCCATCACCGCCGCGCTCTATCTGCAGCACTTTGTCAAAGGCGACATCCCCTGGGCCCATCTGGACATTGCCGGGGTGGACTGGTGCGGCAAGGACACGGCGCTCTGCCCCGAGGGCAGCACCGGCTTCTCCGCCCGCACCCTGGTTGAAATCGGCCGAGGAGGTCTTGCATGAGCGGCACAGTCTATCTTCTTGGCGCGGGACCGGGAGATCCCGGCCTTCTGACCCTGAAGGCCAGGGACATTCTGGCTTCATGCGATGTCATTGTGTATGACGCGCTGGCCAATTCCGGATTCCTGGCCTATGCCCGCAAGGACGCGGAAAAGATCTATGTGGGCAAGATCGCCGACAAGCACGCCCTGCCGCAGAAGGAGATCAACGCCCTGCTTGTGGCAAAGGCTCTTGAGGGGAAAAGTGTGGCCCGTCTGAAGGGCGGCGACCCCTACATCTTCGGCCGCGGCGGAGAGGAGGCCCAGGAACTTCTGGCCGCGGGCGTGCAGTTTGTCGAAGTGCCCGGCATCTCTTCCACCATCTCGGCTCCCGCCTATGCCGGCATTCCCCTGACGCACAGGGATTTCGCCTCGTCGGTGACCATTGTGACCGGACACGAGAATCCGGACAAGGGGGAAAGCGCTCTGAACTGGCCGGCTCTGGCCCGCAGCGCCTCGACTCTGGTCTTTGTCATGGGCATGAAGAATCTGCCGACCATTGTCAGAAATCTTCTCGATGCCGGCATGGATCCCGCCACTCCGGCCGCTCTGGTGTACAGAGGGACCACGCCGCGCCAGCGCTCGCTGGTGAGCACGCTGGCGGAGCTGCCCGAGGAGGCGAAGCGCCAGCAGTTCACCAATCCCTCGGTCATTGTTGTGGGCAGCGTCTGCCGCCTCCATGACGAGCTGAACTGGTTTGAAAAGCGTCCGCTCTTCGGCCGCAGCATTGTGGTGACCAGGGCCAGGGAGCAGGCAAGCGGCCTCGCGCAGAGCCTGCAGGAACTGGGCGCGGAAGTCGTGCAGTTCCCCGTCATCCGCATCGATCCCCTGCCGCAGGAGCCGCTGGACAGGGCGGTGGCCGAACTTCCAGACTACAGCTATGTGGTCTTCACGTCCGTCAACGGCGTCCGCCTCTTCTGGCAGAGCCTGCGGAATGCCGGAAAGGATGCCAGAGCGCTTGCCGGCTGCCGCCTCGTGGCCATCGGCCCGGCCACGGCCGAAGCCCTGGAGAGCCATGGCCTTTTTGCCGACATCGTGCCCGACAAATACGTGGCCGAAGGCGTCATCGCCGCCCTGAAGAAGCTGGGTTCTCTCGAGGGTGTCCGCTTTCTGCTGCCCAGGGCCGAAAAGGCGCGCGAAATCCTGCCCGACGCCCTGCGCGAGGCGGGCGCCCTGGTGGATGTCGTGCCCTGCTACCGGACAGTGCCCGAAGAGGCGCCGGCGGCCGAGATCCTTGAGCGCATCAGGAGCGGCGACGTGGACTGCGTCACCTTCGGCTCATCTTCCACTGTGGAGAATTTCCTCTCTCTGGTGCCGGCCGAAGTCCTGAAGGAGCATCCGGACGTGCTGCTTGCCGCCATCGGTCCGGTTACGGCAAAGACGCTGGAGAAGCACGGCCTGCGTGCCGGGCTCCAGCCCGAGAACTACACCATTCCGGACCTGGTCAGGGCCCTGACCGCCCATTACGGCGCCTAGACGGGCCGTACCGGCGTACAGCAGGCTGCATCAAACCATTCCCGCAAACATTCCGGACAGCCGTGCCGAAGGGTGCGGCTGCCCGTCTCAAGGAGACGCGCATGTCTTTGCCAATAGCCATTGTGGCCTCGGGTAACGGCACCAATGCCCAGGCGATGATAGACCTCATGAAAGCCGGAGTGCTCGATGTGGACATCCGCCTTATCTTCTGCAACCGTCCCGGAGCGAAAGTGCTGGCCAGAGCCGAGGCGGCCGGCATTCCCTCGATGATGGTGGACCACAAGGCCTATGCCAGCCGCGAGGAATTCGACCGCGTCATGGCAAAGGCTCTGCAGGACAGCGGTGCCGAAATCATAGTGCTGGCCGGCTATATGCGCCTGCTCACTGAGGATTTCCTCAAGGCGTTCCCCCGCCGCGTGGTGAATCTGCATCCCTCGCTGCTTCCCGCTTTCGGCGGAGGTGTGCATGCCGGTCCGGACGCTCTGGCGTACGGCGTCAAGATCACCGGCTGCACGGTGCATTTCGTGGACATGAAGGTGGACAGCGGTCCGGTCATCATTCAGGCTGCCGTGCCCTGCAGCGCCGAGGACGATGAGGACAGCCTCATGACCCGGATTCACGAGATGGAGCACCGCATTTATCCCCAGGCTCTGCAGTGGCTGGCCGAGGGCCGTCTCTCCATTTCCGGGGACCGTCATGTGCGCATCAGTCCCGCCGGAAGGGAGCGCGCCGAAATCCCCGCCGACTGCTTTGTCTGGCCGCCTCTGGAAAAAGGCTACTAGCCGCGTCCGCCGCATTGAAACTGCCGTATTCGGGAGGGAAGCATGTCGACCAGGGATCGAAACGTCTGTCCGTCCGGCCTCTCCGCCGCAGTCTCCCTGTGCTGCGCCGTCATATTCTCGCTCTGCCTTGTCCTTGCCGGGCCATCCCAGGTCCAGGCAAGGCCCAACACGGCCGACCTTTTTGTGGAGGCCCTGCTGGCGAATGACGCCGATGGACTTGATGTCCTGCTGGCATCGAATTTTGTCTTCATCGGCTCGAACGGGCACATTCAGGACAAGGCGCATTTTCTTGAGACAATCAGAAGCGGAAAGCTGAAGATTGTCAGGGCCAGATTCAGAAATCAGCGCGAATCCTCTGCCGGTCCCGTGCGCATGCTGACCGGCAACGGAGAGTTCACCGCCATATCCGAGACAGTGCTGCCTTCCGGACTCATGCGCTTCACCCTGGTGGCCGAGAGAGCCGACAGCAGGGAGCGCGTGGTGCTGGTGCAACTGACGCCGGTCATTCCGACAGAAGACTGCAGGGACGGCAACTGCCTGATACGCTGACCGTCCTTCCCGCGTGCGCGGGGCGCCATGCCCGGGGACACATCCCCGTGACCGCCGGAGAAGCCCCGGTTCCGACGCCTCGCAGCCTCTGCCAAGACAGCAAGGAGCCCCGTCCTGCAACAGACGGGGCTCCTCTAGTTTTCACTTGCGCTGCCGTTCGCGCTAGAGCTCGGGCGGAAGCTCGTCCAGCTCCTTCTGGGAGAAGACCGGACCGTCCAGGCAGACGTACTTGCCGCCGATGCCGCAGCGGCCGCAGATGCCGATGCCGCACTTCATGCGCTTTTCAAGCGTGGTGTAGACGTTCTCATGGGAGAAGCCCAGCTCGTCCAGCGCCATGAGCGTGAACTTGATCATGATCGGCGGGCCGCAGAGCACGGCCACGCAGTTGTCGGGATCGGGATGCAGCTCGCGCAGCACGTTGGGGATCATGCCCACCTTGTGCGGCCAGCCTTCGGCTTCCCTGTCGATTGTCAGGGTGCAGTCGAGATCCGGGCGAGCCATCCAGTCGTCGAGTTCGTAGCTGTAGGCCAGATCCTTGGGGGAGCGGCCGCCGTAGAGCAGGCTGATGCGGCCGTAGTCCTCCTTGTGCTCCAGGCAGTGGAGCATGATTGTCCGGATGGGAGCCATGCCGATGCCGCCGCCGATAAAGAAGATGTTCTTGCCCTTCCAGAGCTGGTAGGGGAAGGGGCGGCCCAGAGGAGCGCGCACGCCGACCTTGTCGCCCTTGGTCAGGCTGTGGATGACCGTGGTCACCTCGCCGGCCATCATGACGGAGAACTGGAGATAATCCTTCATGGACGGCGGGGAGTTGATGACAAAGGTGGATTCGCCGGCTCCGAATACGGAGAGCTGGCCGACCTGGCCGGGCTCGTAATGGAAGTTCCTGGCCGTTTCAGGATCGTCGAGAGTCACGCGAATGGTCTTGATGTTGGACGTTTCGGTGATGACATCGACGACAGTGGCCTCCATGGGCCTGTAGGGATTGCCGGGAGTGACAGGACGCGGAACCACGGGAGTGATCTTGCTGCCGTCCTTGTTGGGCTTCAGCAGAATCCTGGCGGCAATGGCGCCGGCCGGCTCTGCCGGCTTTTCTTCGGCAGCAGGAGCCGCCGGAGCGGCTTCGGCGGATGCTTCCGCAGCGGGAGCCTCCTTGGCCGCGGGAGCGGGCTCCTCCGCGGGCTTGTCG
>JAUNSE010000584.1 GCA_030539415.1 Desulfovibrionaceae bacterium | reverse complement strand
CGGCATGGCCGCGTCGAGCTCGGGCCGCCAGAGGGCTGGAGCGGCCTTCCGGCCCGTCCCGCCGTTTTTCCTGGACTTCTTCATCGTCTTCTCCCGGGAGTCTCTCCCTGCCGCGCTGTCCGCCGGATGCGGACGCGCGCCCTGTCTGTCGGAAACTGTCAGAAATCGGAGGGATCGGCCGCGATGCGGGCCGTGTCCGTGACGGCGCGCATGGCCAGGCGGCGCAGATCGGCGCATGTTCCGCGCCCGCCGGCAGTGAGGCCCTTCAGAAACTTCCCGGCGAGCTCCTCCAGGGCCGGCGTGTCCGGCTGCCGCTCGAGGCAGGCGGCAAAAACGCGCAGCGCCGCGACATCCGCGCCATAAAGGGCCGCCAGAAAAATGTCCAGCAGGGCAAAGGCCAGCTCGCCGCTGTCGGACGGGTACGGCCATCTCGGCCTGAACTCCGCGCCGGGGCGCGGGCCGTCCTCGCAGTCCGGGGCATCCGGCCAGTCCGGCTCGTCCCGTTCATGCGGCCGGTCCGGGTCACAGGGGCCGTCGGGATCATCGGCATCGGCCTGGCGCGCCTGCTGCACGAGCTCGGCTGTCCTCTCCGGGAGGAGCAGGGCGTGCAGCCTGAGCAGCACTTCCGGCTGGCCGGAGCAGGGGCCTGCCCTCTCAAGGTCCCTGCAGACCCTTTGCGGAGACACCGGGCTCAGCGCCGCGGCCTCCTCCCCGAAAAAGCCGAGGGCGGCAAGGTCCAGCAGGGCCTGGCCGCGTTCGATGCCGACGATGTCGGCAAGCCTTGCCGCCAGGCCGATGCCCGCCGCGGGATCCGCCGCGACACCGTGCAGGCCCAGCAGGCGGATTTCGGCAAGGCGGGCTGCCGCAGTCAGGCTGCCCGCGTCCAGGGCCCTTTCCAGCATGGCAAGCCCGGCGGGCACGTCGGCCGGCTCCCCGTCTAGGCCGCACAGGCGCCAGGGGGCCAGTTCCGCCAGAAAGGGCGCATGGCCGAGATTGGCGCCGAGACGGAGCAGGGCCAGGCCGTCCTCCCTGCGCGCGTGAATGTTCCGCGGAAAGGACTGCGCGGCCATGGCTTGTGCCAGGGCGAGCGTGCGGTCGCAGCGGCCCCGCACAACGGCCAGATCCATCCACATCAGGGCGCCTTCGAGCTCCTCCCTGTCGCGGGCCTCGAGACAGCCGTATTCGCCCAGCGCGTCGCAGGCAAGGCCGGAGCCCTGCATCGCGGCCTCGCCCAGCAGATCGCGCAGCCTCTGCCGCTCTCTCTTCTCGCCCTCCTCGTCCTCCTCGTCCCGGCCGTTCCCGTTCCGGCTTTCCTCCTCCAGATCCTCCAGCTGCATCAGGGCGAGCATGGCGCCGGCATCGGCATCCCCCTCCTCCCAGGCCTCCTCGAGAAGCTGTTCGGCGCGGTCCCTGTCGGGCGGGCGGTCGAAGGAGCCGACTGCGTCCGCAAGCACCTCGGCCAGCCTGACCCTGGCCGGCAGGCAGCCTGTGCGCGCCATGTTTTCCAGAAGCTTTTTCTCGAGATCGTCATGGTCGGAAAAAAGATCCATGCCGGCGGGCGTGAGCATGACGTCCAGAGCAGCCTCCAGGGCCTGCCAGCTGCCGTGCGCGCCCTGCCGCTCGAGGCCGAGCACAAGCGTCTCGCGGGCGCTGTC
>JAUNSE010000583.1 GCA_030539415.1 Desulfovibrionaceae bacterium | reverse complement strand
CGGGAGGACGCGGAGACGGTGAAGCTGCTGCTCGACGCCTGCGCCGACCCGAATCTGCCCGACAAGGACGGCGAGACGCCGCTCATGGCGGCCGTGAAGGCGGGCTGCCGCAGGATCGCGGAGCTTCTGGCTCGGGGCGCCCTGGCGCAGCGGGTCTGACGGATATTGCACGGCCGCCCCGGCACGGCACCGGCAGGGGCGGCCCGGCTCGCGACCTGGCATGAGAAAGCCTCTCTCCGCAGGGAGAGAGGCTTTTGTTTTGTGACCTGCGGCAGCGGCGCTGCCCCCGGGACGATCCGGCCCGGCTCCCGGCAGCGACGGCCCCCGGCGCCGCTCCCCCGGGCATCCCCTCGCAAAGCCAGGCCCGGGGCTTTTCTCAGTCCCGGCCATCCTCCTCCGGATCCGGAGCCCGGTCCAGGCCGTACTCCCGGCGCAGCTCCTCGCTCGTGGGCATGATCCCCTTGTAGCGGCGCCTGGCCAGCGTGCGGGGCCACCTGTGGGTGACAAAGTGCAGTTCGGCCGTGTCCCCGGTCATGTGGCAGATCATGCCCACATGCGCCGACTCCCCGGCGGCCAGCGGCCACTCTGTGGTGCAGTAGGCCAGCGCCCTCTTGAAGTCCCGCCGCATGGTCTGGGTGAGACTGCCGGCGACCAGAATCACCAGCACCCTGCAGCGCAGACGCCTGTTGTAGAGGAGAACGTCGATGTTGTAGTGGCGCCTGGTGAAGGGCAGGCGCACATTGTACTTGAGCAGATAGAAGCCGCGGTTGAGCCTCTCGAAAAAGGCGGCAAGGCGCCGCGTCTTCTCGCGCCAGCCGGGAGAGTTCTCCCAGCGGATGTAGGGCCGCGGCCGGGTGCTTGCGGACGCGGCCTCCCCGCCGTCAGCCGCTTCGGGCGCGGCGGCTGCTCCGGGGGCCTCGGGGGCCGCGGCCTCCTCCACGCCCTTCCCGGCCTTTTGCGCGAGCCTGCGCGCCTCCTCCCTGGCCGCGCGGCGCCTGTCCCGCTGCTCCCAGGCCCAGTCCTCCATGGCGCGCCTGTACTCCTGCTCGACGGTCAGATCCCGCGCGCGCTGTTTGACCCCTTCCGCCGCCCTTTGCTTCGCCCGTTTCTTCCTCCTGATGGCCAGCTGCCTGGCCCGCGCCTCCTTCGCGGCCGCGCGCTGCGCCATGGCCTTCTCCGGATCCGCCTCGTACAGACGCTGCCACTCCGCCTCCCTCTGCTGATGCCTGGTCAGGCGCTTCTTCGGGGCGGCGGCCTCCTTTTCGGCTCCGGCTCCGGCCTGACCTGCGGACACAGCGGCGGATGCGGCAGCGGCAACGGCCCCAGATCCGGTCTTCTCCGCGGCCTGAGCGGCAGGCACGGCCTGACCGGCGGATGCGGCAGCGGACACGGCCCCAGATCCGGCCTTCCCGGCGGTTGCGGCAGCAGCTCCGGCCCTCTCCTCGGCCTGAGCAGCAGGCACGGCCTGACCGGCGGATACGGCAGCGGCAGCGGACGAGGCCTGACCGGACAGGGCTCCGGCCCTCTCCTCGGCCTGAGCAGCAGGCACGGCCTGACCGGCGGATACGGCAGCGGCAGCGGACGAGGCCTGACCGGACAGGGCTCCGGCCCTCTCCTCGGCCTGAGCAGCAGGCACGGCCTGACCGGCGGATACGG
>JAUNSE010000582.1 GCA_030539415.1 Desulfovibrionaceae bacterium | reverse complement strand
CCTTCGGGGGGATCATGCGCCAGCCGCGCGCCTTTCCGGGAGACGGGATTTGCGGGGTCGAAGGACTGCGGGCGTCTGTCCGCTTCTCATGCTCGGAGACGACATAGAGAAGGATGGCGACAAGGGCGCGGATGACGGGTTCCCCCATTCTGCGCGCCGCCTTCTGCACCGGCCCGAACAGAAGCTCGAAGGTGTCCATGCCCGGCAGGGTGCTGCACGAGGGAAACATGGCCTCCGAGATGGTTTTCGTCGCCGGGTCGATGGTGATGGGAGGAATCACCTTCTCGCCGTTCTCGCCGCAGCAGAAGACGGCCTCCAGAAGGACGGGAACGCGGCTGCCGGGGGCGGGGGATCTGTCAGCATAGCGGACGAAGACACCCCTGACGGGTTCCTGCACCCCGTCCGGCTGCGGAAAGCCGTCCGTCAGGGAGATGTACAGTCCCCACGACGGAAGCCGGAGAAGCAGTTCGGCGGGAAGGCTGTCGGCATCGGACTCGATCAGTGCCGACAGCATGTGCGGGTCAATCTCGACGATATCCTTGGTCATGCGCCACGCGGCGATCTGCCGCCTGATGCTCAGAAGGGCAACAGTCTGCGGGTTGCGGCGGATCTCGGCCATAAGCCGCATCAGCTGCTTTTCGTCTCCGGAACGGATGCCGGAGCAAACGCGGCGGGCAATGTTCCGCGTCTGCGGATCGGCCGAGAGGTATGCCCATTCGGGCAGGAAACAGCGGCCCGCGTCAAAGCAGGGGCTGCCGCCCGCAGTGAGGCGGTGACGAATCCTGTCCAGCTTCTTCCAGTTGAATATGGCGGAGACCCGCCTGAGCCACCTTTGGGGAATGTCTGCGATGCTGCTCATCCAAACCTCGTTAAAAGTCTCTTTTGTAAAGTTTCCAATGGCTTGCGCAGGACGGCATGCCGGCATCCATGCGCGCTCCCCGGTTCCGGCGGACGTCTCCGCCCGGGAAGCCGGCCTGTTTTGCAGGAGCCGGCACCGGCCCGGCCGGCATCGGCTGCGCGAAGGGCGGCGATACCGGAGGCTGGGCCGGCATCGGGAGTGTCAGGGAGTGATGCGGGAGGCGAAGCCTGCATCACGTGTGCGGAACGGTCCCGCTGTCGGGGAAGAAGTCGGGGCATGTGGTTTTCAAGGACCAGGGGAAGCGTGGACCGAAGGGCTTCCCCATCTTCATCCCAGCAATATTAGCCATTGTGGCATGTCAATGTCAAGCAAAAAAATGATGCAGAAAAAAATTTGTCGAGGCAGTGCCTTCCTGCAGAAGGCATGCTGCAACTGGCTGGGACAACAGAATATTTTCACTGATGCCCGCCGTGGGCGGGCCGGTGCCGGCAGACGCCTGGACATGTCGGAGCAAATTTCCTGTCCGGACGCAACCTGCTGCCGCATCGGAATCGCGGGGAGATCTCCAGCCGCCGGCCGGGTCCCCTGCGCTGCGGCACGGCCCTGTGCCTGTGACCAGGTTCCGTGAGACGGAACATTCCCCGCATGAGGTCTCGAAGGCTTGCCCGTTCTCCGGCGGTGCTGTATTGTCCTGCGGGACCCGGACGCCGCAGCGTCCGCACGTCCCTCATTGCGAAAAACGGAAATATTGGGGTCTTCCACATAAACCGTGGTTATGGTTTGGGGAAGCCTAGAGACAATTT
>JAUNSE010000063.1:1479-8764 GCA_030539415.1 Desulfovibrionaceae bacterium | reverse complement strand
TGCAGGGGGCCCACAATGTAGTTGGCGACCTTCTTCGGGTTCGCCTTCCCTGCCGCCGTCTCGAAGAAGTCGGCCATGGCCCTGCTGGAGACGAGGATTTCGGCCTCGTCGTCGGCCACGCCCGTCATCTCCTTGAAGCGCTGCATGCGCTCCTTGGGCAGCTCGGGCAGCTCCTTCTTCCAGGCCTCGAATTCCGCCGGCTCGATGTGCACTGGCAGCAGATCCGGATCCGGGAAGTAGCAGTAGTCGTGGGCCTCCTCCTTGCTGCGCATGGCCGCGGTGATGTTCTTGTCCGCGTCGTAGAGGCGGGTCTGCTGCTCCACCACGCCGCCGTCGTCCACCAGGTCCTCCTGGCGGGCGATTTCATAGGCGATGGCTCTGGCCACGTTGCGGAAGGAGTTGACGTTCTTGAGCTCCGTGCGGGTGCCGAGCTTCTCGGAGCCCCTGGGACGGATGGAGACGTTGGCGTCGCAGCGGAAGGAGCCCTCCTCCATGTTGCCGTCGCAGACTCCCAGATAGGTCACGATGCGGTACAGGGCCTTGAGGTAGGCCACGGCCTCCTCGGCGGAGCGCATGTCGGGCTCGGAGACGATTTCCACCAGCGGGGTGCCGGCCCTGTTCAGGTCCACGTAGCTGTGGGTGTCGGCATGGATGTTCTTGCCGGCGTCGTTCTCCATGTGGATGCGGGTGATGCCGATCTTCTTGGGACCGTTCGGAGTGTCGATCATCACATGGCCGTGCTCGCACAGGGGCAGCTCGAACTGGGAGATCTGGTAGCCGCAGGGCAGGTCGGGATAGAAGTAGTTCTTGCGGGCAAAGACAGAGTCCAGATTGATGGAGCAGTTGGTGGCAAGGCCCACCAGGGTCGCGTAGTGCACGGCCTGATGGTTGATCCTGGGCAGGGCGCCGGGCATGCCGGTGCAGACCTCGCAGGTATTGGTATTGGGCTCCATGCCGAAGGCATTGGGGCAGGAGCAGAACAGCTTGGATTTGGTCGCCAGCTGGACGTGTACTTCGAGGCCGATGACGGCTTCATAATCGGGCATGGGATACGACTCCTTGGAAAAGACCCTGAAGGCGGAAGGTCTTCCGCGCAGGGCCTGCTGCGGGCGGAAGGCTCCGCCATTGCGGCAATCTTGATGAAGGGGGAATACTAGCGCCTGACAAGCGTGGCGTCAAAATATTTCCCGACCCCGTACTCGCCCCGCCTGAAGAAGAAGGACGGATCGGGCCCCAGTATCTGCATCTCGCGGTTGCGCTTCTGCACTTCCAGGGCGATGCGCATCTCCTTGGTGCAGCCCGTCGAATAGGTGGCGTCCTTGCCGGTCCAGACTTCGGGCATGGGCTCGCCCAGGATCTCGAAGCCGCGCTCTATGTCCTCGGCCGTCTGGAAGTACCAGATGTTGATGAAGCCGGAGCGCTGCACCCGCTCCCACATGTACATGAGGTCGTCCCCGTCCATGCCGTCCACAAAGTGCCCGGCCGGATTGATGATGAAGGCGTTGGGCAGGCGCTGGGCTATGTCGCCCACGATGGCGTTGGCAAGGCGCAGGGCCGTGGCTGTCTGGCCGGGGATGGAGCCGATGATGCACGAGTAGAAGATGACCGGCCGCCCCTCGCGGGAAGCCTCGCGCATGCCGGAAATGATGCCGTCCGCGTGCCGCTGCAGGTCCTGCTCGGTGAACTTGCGCACCGAGGGGGCGTGCGGCCTGAAGGCCACCGAGAGCGTGTCCCCGCCCTCCCTGTGCCTGTCCCTGGGCAGCGAGAAGCAGAGGATGTCCCGGGTGAAGCTGTGGCTTGTGCCGAGCAGGGTCTCGGCCAGGCGCCAGCCGTGGGCCAGCACGAGGTCTGCCTCCTTCCAGGCCCTGGCGAAGGTCACCGAGACGCGCAGCAGGTTCAGGCGCTCGCGGGTGCCGTCGCCTATGACAATGAGCCTGTGCTCGCGCAGGCGCTTCAGAAGCTCGTTCTTGGTGAGATTCGCCTCGAGGCAGACATGGGCGCCGGCCATGGCCTCCACCAGCACGGGGTCCTCGCGCATGTCCGCAAGCGTCGGGGCGTAGAAGTAAAAGTCGTCCTTCACCGCGTAGATGACCCTGTGGCCGCGCTCTATGAAGAAGCGGGCCAGCTCCAGGTCGTAGAGCGCGCCGCCCTGGGCGTCGCACAAAAGCATGATGGTGGCGTGCCGCCCATTGTGCAGGCAGGAGAGCCTGTCCCAGACCGGCTCGAAGGCCGCTTCGGCCCGGGCAAGGCAGCCTCTTGCCCGGTCCATGTCCCCGGGGCCGATGGCCAGGGACTTGGCGTGGGCAGCAAGGCAGGCGAGCCGTGCGAACTCCACCCTGTCCATGGCCCGCCTTGTTTCGGCAAGGCCCGCCTTCGGCAGGGCCGGCATCTCGTCGAGCAGGGTTCTGAACTCCGCCGACTCGAGCACCTTTTTCTGCAGGGCGGTGAGTTCGGCGCGCCTGGCCTGCCAGGGATCGCTCACGCCCCCGTCCGAGCTCAGCAGCACCGAGGTCAGGCGCTTCATGAGCCTGGAGGGAATCGTGTCGTGAAAGAGGACGACCTTGCGCATGCGCTTGCGGCAGAAGGTGCGCAGCCTGCGCCTGGTCTCCCTGTCCACCGGCAGGGAGGAGAGAATGTGCATGGTCTTGCGCCAGGTGCGCCGGTACTCGTTTTTCAGATCCTCGCTGAACTCGTCGCGCAGAAGGTCGAAGAAGACGCTGTCCGCGCAGGGCACGTAGAACTGCTCGGGTTCCATGGCCACCATGAAGGCCAGCTGCTCCCGGCTCGCCACAAGGCCCGGGTTCATCCCGTGCATGATATTGTTTTCCAGGAGGAAATTGTACATCTCGGCGTCCAGCTCGCTGTCGCCGATGCCAAGGCGGATGTCGCACACGCGTTTCTGGCTGATTTCCATGGCCCGTCCTTGAGGCCGGGGGGAATGGTGCGTCCGGCCTGGTCCGTCAGATTGTTCTCTAAACCGAATGCACCGGCTGCCTGCCGGGGTGCCGCGGACAAACGCCTTTGTCCGCGCCCCGAAAAAATTCTTGCGCCCGCCCGCAGGGGGCGGACTCTGCCCGCTACTCGTCCTCGCTCTCGCTCTTCACCGGCTGCGGCGCCGTGAGCTTCTCCCTGTAGGTCAGGGGATTCTGCAGGATGAAGCTGCGCGTTCTGAGGCGCTCGATGAAGGAGAGCCCCCTGCCCAGGAAGCGCACGCTGTCCGGCACGCACTCCACTTCCACAATATCGTTGGTCTGCATGAGATGGCCTTCCTGGCCGTCCAGCGTGAGATAGGACTCGGTCGTGCCGGGCAGCAGGTGGAAGCGGAAGACCGTGTGACAGGGAAAGACCATGGTGGGGATGGTGTTCAGGAAGGGACAGACCGGCACGAAGCTCACCACGTCCAGCGAGGGGTGCAGCAGAGGCCCGCCTGCGGACACGGAGTAGCCGGAGCTGCCCATGGGCGTGCTCAGGAGAAAGCCGTCCGCGCGCACGTCGCCCATGCGCTCGCCGTTGGTGGATATGTCCACGTACACAAGGCGCGCCATGGCCGCGCGGCTGATGACCACGTCGTTCACGGCATGGCCGGAGTTGACCAGATGCCCGTAGCGGAAGAGGCTCCAGCGCAGGCCCGCCAGGGAGCGGTACTCCGAGCCTTCCAGCATGGCGGTCAGGCTCTCCTCCCAGCTGTCGGGCTCGATGTCCGAAAGAAAGCCGACCCTGCCGAAATTGATGCTGACCAGCGGAATCTTCCGCCCGAAAAGGCGCCTTGCCACACCCAGAATGGTGCCGTCTCCGCCCAGCACCAGCACCAGGTCCAGCTCGGGATCGTCGTAGTGCGGCGAGTCCTGCTCGGCCGGAATGATGTTCAGGCCGTCGCAGCGGCCGCGTATCCAGCGGGCAATGACCTGCCCCAGCTCCGCGGCTTCGGGCACGCGGGCTTTGGTGACAATGAGGACGTGGCGGAGATTCAGGCTTTCCATGCTGTGTTTGTAGGCTCTGGAGACGGTTCTGGCAAGCACAAATCTCCCTTCCGCCAGCCGTCCCGCCCCCGGCATGAGGGCGCAATCCCTGCGCATTCCGCGGCCGGGCGCGACTTTGCCGGCACAAGCCCGCTTCGTTTTCCCATGTCCTGCCGGTGCCGGGCGCGTGCCGGACAGACGGTCCCCCGGGTTCGGCGAGGACCTGATTCGCGCCTGCTTCGTACATGAGCCTGGGCCCGGCCGCTCGTTACCGTGCCGGGCCTGTTCCAGTCCTCCCAGAGAGGGCCGTCCCTTCCGGTTCCGCCCTGCCCCGCCCGCCTTCGGAGGCGAAGTTCTAGCGGCCTTCTGCCGGAGCGGCTTCGGCCTGCGGCATGCGCCGGCGCACGAGCTCGGCAAAGAACTTCGCGCCGGGCACGAGATTCTCGTCGCGGAAGTTGTAGTCCGCCGTGTGCAGGTTCGGGGAGTCCTCGCCGTTGCCGATGAGCGTGAAGCAGCCGGGCACGAGCTCCAGATAGGCGCTGAAGTCCTCGGCCACCGTGTTCGGGGGGATGCCGGACTTCACCCTTCTGTGGCCGGCCACGGCCCGGGCCGCCTCCAGGGCGTACTTCGCGCAGATTCTGTCATTGACCGTGGCCTTGAAGACGCGCTCGTAGTCCAGGCGGCAGTCTGTCTCGTGGGCCGCGCAGATGTGCCCGCAGATTTCCCGCATGCGGCGCTCGATGAGTTCGCTCACCTCGCGCGAGAAGCTGCGGCAGTCGCCGGTGATGGTCACGCTGCCGGGGATGACGTTGGCCGTGCCGTCGGAATGCATGCTCGTGCAGGAGAGCACGGCGGGCTCGGCCGGGTCCACGCTGCGCGAGACCACGGTCTGCAGGGAGAGCACCACCTCGGCCGCGGCTATCAGGGCGTCGTGGGTCATGTGCGGGCGCGCGGCATGGCCGCCCCGGCCCTGGATGCGGATCACGAAATCGTCCTCGCCGGCCATGATGCGGCCCTCGCGCACCCCGAAAACGCCCTGGGGCAGACCCGGCCAGCCGTGCAGGCCGTAAATCTCCGTCACCGGGAAGCGGTCGAAGAGGCCGTCGTCAATCATGGCGCGGGCGCCCAGGCCCGGCTCCTCGCCGGGCTGGAAGACAAAGACCACCGTGCCCGCGAAGTCGCGGCGCTCGGCCACAAGCTGCGCGGCGCCCAGGGCCATGGTCATGTGCCCGTCGTGCCCGCAGGCGTGCATGCGGCCCGGATTGACGGAGCTGTAGGCAAGACCCGTGCGCTCCTCGATGCCGATGCAGTCCATGTCCGCGCGTATGGCCATGCTGTCGCCGCAGGGACCATTGGTGAGACAGGCCACGACACCCGTGCCGCCCACGCCCTCGTGCACCTGATAGCCCATCTTGCGCAGGCGCGCGGCCACAAAGGCCGCGGTCTCCCGCTCTTCCATGGCCGGCTCGGGATGAGCGTGCAGATAATGCCGCCACTCGGCAAGCTGTTGTGCGAATTCCATAGCGTTCCTCCCCGGAGCGCCGCTCCCGGTTTCCAGCCCCGCGGGCCGGCAGATGACCTTTCCGGCCTGTATACACCAGACCGGCCGGGAAAAACAGCCCGATTCATAGTAATGATCGGCTCTTTTCGCTTTTTTGCACGCGTCCGTCCAGTCTTCCTGCGTTGTAAGCGAGCTATTGACAACGACTGTCCGGACTCGTAGAAAGAAGGTCACGCGGAAAGGCTCTTCCCGGCACCCCGGGCCGGACGGGCCTGCCGCGCCCGGAACAGCACGAAACGCCAGGAACATATGCACGAGGTTACGGTCATGTACGGAGCACTGATAGGCGATGTGGCGGGCTCGCGCCACGAATTCGATCCCCTGCCGAAGTCGGCCCGGCCGGAGGATTTCACCTTTCTGACCGGCCGCTGCCGCCCCACGGACGACAGCATGATGACCCTGGCCGTGGCCAGGGCCATACGCCTCACGGACGGCGATTTCGAGGGCCTGGCCGAGACGCTGATCGACGCCATGCACGACATCGGCAACCGCTACATCAACGCGGGCTACGGCGGCACCTTCATTCACTGGCTGCTGCAGCGCTCCAGAGCCCCCTACAACAGCTTCGGCAACGGCTCGGCCATGCGCGTCTCCCCGGCCGGCTGGGCCTGGTCCACGCTCGAGGACACTCAGAAGGGGGCGGCCATCACGGCCTCGGTGAGCCACAATCACCCGTACGGCATCACCGGCGCCAAAGCCACGGCCTCGGCCATCTTCATGGCCCGCACGGGGGCCGCCAAGGCCGAAATCAGGGAGTACATCGAGCGCGAGTTCGGCTACGACCTCTCCCGGCCGCTTGCCGACATACAGCCATGGTACAGCTTTGACGTGACCTGCCAGGGATCCGTGCCCGAGGCCCTGACCGCCTTCCTGGAAGGCGGCTCCTACGAGGAGGCCGTGCGCAGGGCCATCTGGCTCGGCGGCGACTCCGACACTCAGGGCTGCATAGCCGGCGGCGTGGCCGAGGCCATGTACGGGGTGCCGGAAGACATCAAACAGAAGGGCCTCACCTTCTTTGACGACTACCAGCGCCGCGAGATCGACCTGTGGGCCGCGTGGCTTGCGAAGCGTCAGGCCGCGGGCAGGGCATAGTCGCAAATTTTGTGAAAAAACCGCCGGATCGGGGACGGAGTAATGATCCGTCCCCTTTCTCATGCCCGGACAGATCGGAATCTGGCCGGACGAGGGCCGGATCCTGACGGCCGGCGCGGGGACAGCTTCGGGACGGTTTCCGGCTAGAACTTCTCGAGCACCGTCTCGATGACCTTCTGGGCGGCCACGCTGATATAGGCGTCCCTGAGAGTGATGATGGAGGCCGTGAGCGAAAGGCTCTCCTCGTCCACCCTGGCCGTGGGCAGGCTCTCCATGCCCGTGCCCTTCACCTCGTACTCGTTCAGGATGCCCACTGCCGGAAAGCCCTCGCGCAGCAGCTGGCGCAGAAAGCTCGTGTCCTGCGTCTCCAGCACGATGCGGGGATGGTTGCTGTTCTTCTGAAAGATTTTCAAAAGCAGGGACTTCATGCCGCCGGCATAGTCGCGGCGCTGCTGCACCACGAGGGGCAGGCCGAGATCCTGCAGCTTGACCGAGGGTGTCAGCGGAGCCGGCATGCCCCGGCCGTAGACGGCGTAATAGGGCTTGGGACGCAGATTGTGGAAGGTGTACTGCGCCGAGGTCACCGGCAGCAGGACAATGGCGAAGTCCAGATGATTCTCCTGCAGATGCCTTTCCAGGGACTGGTTGTCCATGACCCAGGTGCGGAAGCGCA
>JAUNSE010000063.1:0-1469 GCA_030539415.1 Desulfovibrionaceae bacterium | reverse complement strand
CGAGGCCACGCGCCGGCAGGGCGGGCAGATGCCTATGCGCACCAGGCCGTGCAGCTCGCCGGACAGGCTGGTGATGTCGTTCTTGACGCCCTCTATGTGCGACAGGATGAACTGGGCCTTCTGATAGAACCACTGCCCCTCCGGCGTGACCTGCCATTCCTTGCCCCTGCGGTGCACCAGGACCACGCCGAGCTCCTCCTCCAGCTCCTTCAGGCGCTGGCTCAGGGGAGGCTGGGAGATGTGCAGCGATTTCGCCGCCTTGGTGATCTGCCCCTTTTCGATGATGGCGCAGAAGTATTCCAGTCGCTTGAGGTCCATGTTTCCTCCCCGGGCGAGGGACGCGCAAAGCCTAGTGCACCAGATTCCACCAGCAGGGCAGCGCCGCGGCCATGACGGCCATCCATACTGAGGCGACGGCCCCGGCCTTGACGAGGTCCTTTGCCGTGAAGTAGCCGAAGGCATAGCCCGCGGCAAGGGGCCCGCCCTGATAGACAAAGAGCCCGGCGCCGCCGGCGTAGGTCCAGATAAGGCCGGTGAACACGGTGTTGAAGCCCTGATCCATGGAGAACTGCAGCATGGGCGGCATGGTCGAGACAAGCAGGGTCATCTCGTCTCCTATCAGCAGGTGCAACAGGAAATTGTAGCAGTAGATGGCCAGATAGCTCAGGGGTGTCTCCTGGGCCGTGAAGGGCTCGAGCCAGGTGAAGAACCAGCCGGCCAGGGCCTGGGCCGTGCCGGTCTCGATAAGGACCGTGCCGAGGCTCAGGGCCGAGCCCACGAAGACAATCAGCAGGAAGTTGGCCTTGCGCAGGTCCTGCTCGTTCAGTATGCCGAAGGGCGGCATGGTCGAGGCCATGCCGGCCAGAATGCCTATCCAGGCGGGCTTGAGCCCGTGCAGAAAGTCCGTCATCCAGAGAAGCGTCGTGCAGAGGGTCAGGATCAGCACCTTTCTCTCCTCCGGGGAGAGCGGGCCCATGTCCTCGAAGGAGGCCGCATGCGCCTCGTCCGATCCCTCGCCGATATCCTCGGGCGGAAAGACCTTGAGCAGGGCGAAGTGCAGCACGAAGACGCAGAGTATCTCGAAGGGCAGGAAGAGCAGGGTCCACTCGGAGTAGAGCACGCTCGTGCCCGTGTAGCGCTCGATGAAGGCCCGCCCCAGGAGCGGGGCGGAGCTTGCCAGCACGCCCTTGCTGAAGAGGGTCGAGGAGACGGTGACGGCCGTGAAGAGGCACTTGCCGGCATTGCTGCCCTTCTTGAGGCCCAGAGCCTCCACGATGCCGACGCAGATGCTGCCGAGCAGCACCACACGGGCGATGGCCGAGGGGATGATGAAGGTGATGAGGCAGCTGGCCACCAGGACCCCGAAAAGCACGCGCGGCACCGACCGTCCCGCCCGGCGCATGATGATGAGGGCCAGGCGTCTGGCGAGACCGCTCTTGGTGACCATGAGCCCCATCAGCGAGGCGCCC